>JAUILM010000426.1 GCA_030432855.1 Bacteroidia bacterium | reverse complement strand
TGACCCTCTGAGACGATCACCTTAAGTGAGTCCTGACCGGCTTGTACTTCGAAAGCGGTTCCGACGACCAGTATGGTGCCCAGACTCGTCTCAATCTCAAATGCTTTATTGGCATCAGGTGTTACTTCAAAATAGCCCTGTCCTTCCAGGGTAGCTTTTCGGGAGGACTCGAGAAAAGCAATTTCAAAGGTGCTGCCTTCCTGCAGCCAGATAGTAGATCCATCTTCGAGTTGTACAGCATCCTGTGGTCCGGCATAGATGTCAGTGGAAATGTTGTCAGATGATAAATCTCGAACAAGCCATGCAATACCAAGGACAATGAGTACACCCGCTGCTATACGCCAAAAGGGAGTAATACTTCTTGATTTACTCATTTTTGATTTGACCACACTGTATTCTGCATCCAGATCAATGGGTATGTGACCCGAAGGTTCCCTGGCAGCCAGAAGTGCTTCCATAATCTTCTCTCCCTCCAGACGATTGGCCTCAGACGTCTGCATCCACGTCTCCAGCTCTTTTTGCTCTGCGTCACTGATGTGCGCCTCAGCCCTTTTGAGCAATAGTTCAAAAATTCGATCGTCCTTCATGAGTGTCTTCCTTCTTTAAGACAATTTATCCATGGTGTTCCCCTATCAGGATTTTAAAAAATATATAAATATCAGTATCAATAATGTTAGTAGGGGCTTTAAATGTGCCATTATAATCTTACGAGCTTTCGTCAGTTGATTCTCCACGGTCTTTGGTGATATATTCAGGACCTTGGCTATTTCCTTTAAAGGAAGTTCTTCTGTACTTCGCATCAGATACACAGTACGACAAGCATCCGGCAAACTATCGATGGCAGTTCGTACCGCTCCTTCTAGATCCTTTGCTTCCAGTTCTTTCTGTACCCCATGAGTACTATCTGATAGTCTCAGATCATCATCGAGGGTTGTTGTTTTTTTCTTCTTAAGGAAGTTCAGACAGTTGTTGCGGGTTGATTGGAGAAGATAAGGCCGTAGTTTGCCCCGAACATTAAGTCGCACTCTCTGATCCCACAGTTTAACAAATACATCCTGGGCCATATCTTTGGCGATTCCTTCATCTTGCACAAACTGATGTGCCCAGTGCACCATTTCACTGAAGTACAGGTAAAATAGCTCCCTAAAAGCGTGTTCTTTTCCAGCCTGAATAGCGCTCCAGAGCTCACGATCATTCATGATCAGCAAAGTAGCATTTTTTGAGGGTTTCCAGTGATAGCTAATATATTGTATTCACCCGGTAGAAGAGTCAAGTTATGGTGACTTCGATCTGCACTGATTTCGTGAAAACGGCACAGATTTTTTTGTAAAAAAATGGTTAAAACTTTGTTTTATCTGATGGAGTGGTGATTAGATTTACTTCTTTTTCAGCATGAGATGGATGACATATGGATACCTCTGGAACTCCCAGAACTTTTTTTTAAAAACTTTACATACACAGATCTCAAGCCCTGATTGACACATACAATCTTACCGCATGTAATTTGTATTACATATTGGATTTTCTTCAAAATTCCTTCAATTTTTCTCAATAACTTACAGGAGTAACTCCTGAGATGAACACATTACGCAAATACTTTGTCCTGGCATGTCTGCTTGTGCCTTTTAGTTTGACCTTCGCAGCCGATGGTGAAGATGGTCGTCATTGGAGGAAGGTGTCCAAACCTATCCTGGAAAAACATTGCTCTTCCTGCCATAATGCAGCCGATAAGAAAGGGGGAATTGACTTCGATAATTTCTATTACATTCCAAGTGTGGTGCGCCGTGGGGATATGTGGCTCAAGGCCATTGAGATGATGGAGACGGGTGAGATGCCTCCTCCACAGAAGCCCCGGATGGAAGAACATGAGAAAAAAGCCTTAAAAGACGTAGTTAATAAGATCCTTAACGAGGCGTTGGCCGATCCGGATCCGGGAGCATCGGTGATGCGAAGACTCAGTCATCGTGAATATACCTACACAATAAAGGATTTGCTGGATGTAGATTTCAATGGTCAAAAATTCTTTCCTAAAGAAGGATCAGGGGGTGAAGGCTTTGATAATTCGTCGGGGGTACTATTTATGACGCCATTACTGATGGAGCGCTATTATATGGCGGCGGATTCCATCATCAGGCAAATACGATCAGATAAAAAGCACTGGCGCGAGTTAGTATCCACCTCTTATCGACCCAGTCTCTTACGCAGAAGTCTGAACTGGATACAGGGCATTTTTTCCGATGAAACACCCAGATGGGCTGTACCCGTATCCAGGGCACGACAAGTCGTTGTTCCTTTTGCTACCAGGACGTATCGTGGTTTTTTGACACAGGAGGAGGAAACCGGTCTTATTGATTTCTTTAATGAAGTCTACTTTGAGAAGGAGCTGTGGAAGAAACGAGATGGATTCGATCAGGCCATGGCCACAATTTTTAAGCGAATTCTGGTTTCACCATCATTTTTATATCGTACAGAGATAAATCAACCCATCAAGAGACCTTATTCGATCAGTGGTCTCGAGTTGGCCACCCGCATGTCATATCTGTTGTGGTCATCCATGCCAGATGACACGTTGATTCAGGTAGCCTATCGGGAAGACTTGCATGATCCAGCAGTTCTCAACCGTGAGACCAGGCGTATGATGGCCAGTCCTAAATTTCATCGTTTTGCAGAGTCTTTTGCTCCGCAGTGGTTGGGTGTGGAAGAAGCCATGAAGAATCCTCAGGCCGATAAAGAACTCTTCCCCGAGTTTACGGGAGAAGTAGCCGCAGCCATGCGTCAGGAAGTGATCGATTATTTTAAGTATGTTTTCAATGATCGTGAAAATCTACTGGAACTCCTGGATAGTGATTACTCTATGATCAATGGAACACTGGCCAATCATTATGGAATAGAAGGAATAGAAGGCGAAGAGTTTCGAAAAGTCAATTTGGCTGACTATGGACGCGGCGGTGTATTGGGGATGGGAGCTGTATTGACAGCAACTTCCTTGCCGGTGCGGACTAGCCCGGTACTTCGCGGCCAGTGGGTGCTGGAGCAGATTTTGGGTACACCACCAGCGCCACCACCACCTGATGTGCCAACGCTAGAGGAATCTGAGGCTGCGGATAGTGAATTGGGCCTAAGAGCTTTGCTGGAAATGCATCGTAGTTCCCCCGCTTGTAGTGGATGCCACGCTAAGATGGATCCAATTGGATTTGCCTTAGAAAACTTTGATGCCACGGGTAAATGGCGAAACTACTACAAAGGTGAGGTAGCTATCGACGCTGCATCCGTGTTGCCAGGAGGACATGAAATTGATGGACCGGCCCAGCTACGCAAAGCATTGGTTGAGGAGAAGGATAAGTTTGCTGAAAATATGGCCCGAAAACTGGTGTCTTATGCTATGGGTCGTGGTATACAGTTCACCGATACGCCCACTATTCGTGCGATGAAAAAATCGCTTTTGGAATCAAATTTTAATAGTAAAGAAGTAATGCTCACGCTCGTCAACAGCTACCCTTTTAGACATCGTCGTAGTGATGGAACGGATGCATACGCTAAAAAATAAATAAATGAGTGCCAACAAAATTTCGAGAAGAACAGTATTGCGAGGATTAGGGGCCTCCATTGCGTTGCCCTTTTTACCATCACTCATGCCCACATCGGCTGCTGCAAAGACTTTTAATCAGACAGGAACCGCACCACAGCGATTTGCCTGTCTCTTCATGCCTAACGGTGTGAATCCATACCATTGGTCGCCCGAACAGGTAGGCACCAACTTTGAACTCAGCCGCATTTTGCAACCTCTCGCACCGGTCAAAGACAAGCTTTTAATCGTTGGTGGACTCAGTAATAAAAATTCTTTCCGTACCGTGGAAGGGCATTATACCAAGACGGCAAACTTCCTCACCAGCATGCGGATCACTGAGACAGTAGATTCTGACGTTAATGCGGGTGGTATGTCACTGGATCAGGTAATGGCCCAGCACATAGGTCGCAACAGCTTATATCCCTCGCTACAATACGGAATTGACCGGATGCGCAGTGGCGTCTGTAAGTCTACGGGGATTACCAAGTTGTATGGTAGTACGATTTCCTGGCCCGACCCTAAGCAACCTTGTTCGCTGGAGATCGATCCACGAATGGCCTTTGATCGTATGTTTAGAAACTACGTCCCGGGCAAAAAGCAGGTAGCCGAAGATCCATTCAAGAAGAGCGTTCTGGATATCGTGCATGAAGACGCCAAGCGACTGGAAAAACGAATGGGTATAGAGGATCGAAGTAAAATGGCGGAGTACCTCAACTCGGTACGTGCCATCGAAAAGCGACTGGAAAACCAATCCAGCCTCGAGGACTTTGAAGCTCAGATTACTCCCGATATGCGTCAGGAGTTGAAGAAAATGGATATCCGCATTGATGAGTGGGCCGAGTATACAGAAGGTGTGGATGTGACTGAAAAGGTCCGAATCATGCTTGATATAATTGTTCTAGCATTCTGGAGCGATGCATCACGTATTGCAACCTTGATGCTAGGTAATTCTGCCAGTGGCCGAAATTTCTCATTCCTCGAAGGAGTGCATGATTCTCATCACGCTATATCACACCACAAATCAGATCCGAGACTGCTGGAGCAGTATGCTCGCATAAACACCTGGCATATTGAGCAGTATAGTTACCTCCTCCAAAAGCTAAATGGTATTAAGGAAGGTAATGGTACCTTACTGGACAATAGTATGATCTTGTTTGGTAGCGGTCTGCGTGATGGTATGCGACACTCTCCTGCTGACTTACCCATTGTCGTAGGAGGTAGTGGCGGTGGAAAACTGAAAACAGGTCTTCACCACCGATATGAAGAGCGTACACCTTTGGCCAACCTTTATCACACCATGCTGACGGCTATGGATATCCCATCCAATGGTTTTGGTGATAGTACGGGGGAACTTTGTGAGCTGCTAGTGTAGGTAAGTTTCTTTTCTACTCGTTTTAAGGTCTGAGACATAGACCGATTCTGCTGTCACCATTTGTATAGGTTCTATTGCGACCTAGTACGACATTCCTGTTTTGTAGAAAATGGATTCGTTGTTGCCTTGCGGAAGGTGGTTCTGTATTTCATAGAGAAACAACATGCCATCCTGGTTCCTTCCTGGTATGGAGAGTAGATGCTAAAAGGTATATGTATTTGAAGAAATCAATGGTAAAGTGATATTTCGCAGTTATTATTTAATCATTGACACCTGTTTACTTGTCATTCTATCTTTCAGTGTATTCATGTATCCTTGGATTTTGGTTTAGAATGTAAACCATATCATTTACAAAAATCGCATAAATGCAAGGTGGATTTAGCTCATTGGGAAGATTTCATGTAATACTTTTTTTTGTGGCATTATTAATACCGTCCTGTTCCAAAGATGGAGACTCTGAGGTTGCATCAGAGCCCTTAATTACACCCAATGCAGGTGTCGGCAATGTCACTTTTCAGGACGATGGTAATAAAGTAATGGAGGAGTACGGTATGTACAGTCACCTAACTTCAGTGGGAGGGGGTGGTCAGACTGCATTTGTGATGTGGTATGACAATGGATTGGGATTTC
>JAUILM010000425.1 GCA_030432855.1 Bacteroidia bacterium | reverse complement strand
TTTTTGCCTCAATACTTTGTCTTAGTCTGCTATCTACTACTTCATCCTTTGGTCAGGGTCGGGAGTACTATGAGTTGAAAACGTACTACCTGAATAGCGATGAGCAGGTAGCAATGGTAGATCAATATTTGAAGGACGCGTATATACCCTCGGCTCATAAGCTGGGCTTTGAAAATATCGGTGTTTTTAAACCCATTGGTATTGACACCATGTCTACTAAAAAGATCATAATATTGACAAGTTCTAGTTCACTGGAGGGACTGATGCATCTGGCTGACGTGCTTTCAAATGACGAGCAGCACCAAAAAATGTCTGACTCCTATTGGTTTGCACCTCATGACGCTCCTGCATATCTGAGAATCGAAACTACTATCGGCCATGCCTTCAAAATGATGCCAAAAATGAGTACTCCTTCCTTTGAAACACCTCGAAAAGATCAAGTCTTTGAGCTTCGAAGTTATGAGGGTGCTGGTGAAAAATTGTATCGAAAGAAGGTGGAGATGTTTAATGAAGGTGGGGAGGTTGCCCTCTTTGAAGACCTGGAATTTAATGCCATATTTTATGCTGAGGTGATTGCAGGACCTAACCAACCCAATCTGATCTATATGACAAGTTTTGAAGATATGGACTCGAGAAATGAGCATTGGGACGCATTTCGTGCAGCCCCGGCCTGGAAGGAATTATCAGGTAGGGAGGAATATCAGAATACTGTATCACACGCTGATATCTACTTATTGTTTTCTACCGAATACTCAGATTTCTAAAGACAGAAGGATCTATGCTGGCACATGTATTGAGCATATTGATTCTTACCCTTTGCCATGCGAATCTGGTAATTCCGGAAAAACCCTCAGTTTCCAAAATCCGGGACACATCTTTTACATGGCCTGAAGGTGTTGATGGTGCGATCAGTTTCACCTTCGATGACGCACGTCCTAGTCAGGCTGATAGTGGACTTGCGGTATTGGACAAACTGGATGTACAGGCCACTTTCTATGCCAGTATCTGGAGTCTGACTCAAAGAATTGAGATATGGAGAGATGCTATCCTAAATGGTCATGAAATAGGTAACCATACCCTGACACATCCCTGCTCAGCTAACTTTGACACCAGTCGTCCCTACAGACTGGAAGATATGGACCTGGAGCGTATGCGATATGAGCTCGAAGAGTCTAATCGGCAGTTAGATTCACTGATAGGTACCAAGCCGCAGAGTTTCGCCTACCCCTGCGGGCAAACGTTCGTAGGGCGAGGGACCCAGGTACAGAGCTATATCCCGCTTGTGGCGAAATCCTTTCTCTCAGGGCGTGGATGGCAGGATGAGAGTGCCAACAACCCAGAGGTATGTGACCTTTCGCAACTAATGGGATTCCCGATGGACAATAAAAACTTTGAGGACCTAAAACCTATTTTGGATAAAACCATGCAGGAATCCTCCTGGCTTATACTCGCTGGTCACGACATGGGCACTAAAAAGGAGTTGACAACCGACCTGAAGACGCTTGAAGCCGTGATAGATTATGTGCGTTCTTCCGGAAAAAATATATGGATGGCACCGGTATGTGAGATTGCTGCATATATTCGGTCGCAGCGAGGAAAAGACTAATACAAAAAGAGAATAATTTCCGCTAAATACTCCAGTAAGAAAATAAGGCTCTCACACGTGTTCCAATCAACATCTCCGAGTATGAACAGAACGTAATGCTTAATTTTAGCTTTTGTGTAAATGCCATCTTTCTCTCAAGACCACTTTGAATCCGACGTCCTTTCTTATCTGGAAATTTGTGTTAACCCAATTTATGATATGATGTTTTTTTATGCCTAAATTCCAGCCTTTTAGCATTGGGCGAGCGTCACACAAGTGATCTGAAGTGGCCATACAAAATACTGTATGAGCAGATGGAAGCGGGAAGACAGCAAGAACCACCGTGCTACCAAGAAAGACATAATTTACCCAGGAATATCCGCGAGTTTATTTTGTATAGCGGAAGATCGCTTAGTGTGACCGACCAAGGGTAACGGCTGGCAGTTTTGCCCCGCTTTTGCTGCCAAAAGCGGGCCGCCGGAGGCATCTGGAAATAAAAAGTTCTTGCCTTAAGCATTATACCAAAGTATTTTCGATCCGACATGAGCATTAAAATTGACCACTTTTGGATTACATGCCATCTTTCTCTCAAGACCACTTTGAATCCGACGTCCTACCTTTATATAAATTGCAGTCAGACTCGCAAAAAAAAAGCCTAAAAATCGACTCTTAAAGACCCCTTTGAAATCTTCACATGGGGATATTAGCTTTTAAAATTTTAAATGTAGACACACTCTAAACCACCTAAATTCCAATCATGCACTCTTCCTTCTCAACCTTAAACTGCATTAGAATGGAAAGAAATATCGCATTCAATTCAATCTAATTGAGTTGTGCCGAATACTTCGGCGATTACAGTTCGCAACTTCTCGCACCCCACTCCCAGCTTCCAACTACAAGCACTCACACCCACACTCAAACCCACACCCACACCCAAACTCACACTCACACTCACACTCACTCAACTCCCTGATTTAGATATTGAAGAAGATCTGCCATCTGCTGAGGTGAGAAAGTGACCTCAAAACCCTCTGGCATCAGGGATCTGCCACTTGCCGAAATGCTTTCTACACCGGATCTTGGAATAGAGACGGACTCTCCTCCTGCCTGTAGGAGCGTGATCAGCTGATCTGACTCACTTATGATTACCCCATCCATTCGAGTACCGTTCTTGTCTATAATTGTCTGTTGCACATATTCAGGATCCACTACGGCATTTGGATCCACAATATCATGCAATAGAGTCTCGGCACTCTTTCGACTTATTTCAGTGAGATCCGGCCCCACCGCGATACCCTGATCAGCAAAGCGATGACAGGTACCACAGTGTATGGAGAACAATTCTCTACCACTGGCCAGGTCACCGGTCAGATCCAGAGCCGGCCGCATCTTTGCGAGTGCTTCGCTACGAGTGACCACACCCGCATCTGTGAATAATGAACTTGCTCTTTCCCGCACGGCCTTCTGGTCACTACCCAGGAGTTCCCGACGTCTTTCAAGATCAAAATTACATTCACCCACGCTGACATGTCCCTCATCAATGGCGTCTAACAGCAGATCATGCACTTCATGCTCATAAATCAGCATGGTACTTGCTCTATATCTGACTGCCGGGCTCATCTGCCTCCAGGCCTTCAATAGAACATTTGCTGCTTGTCGCTTATCCGGCAATCCTGCCAACATGTCCAGTGCCCGATTCTGTAATGTTGCGGGGTTGCGGAGATCTAACATCTTCTCGACCAAAGGCATAAGGCGATCAGATGAAGCTGAACCCGCCAAAGCCAAAGCTTCGGCCCTTTCCTCCACGGTGACGGTTGTATCCTGGATCATCATCTCGAGTTTTTGTAATACACCAGGTGATAGCGGTAGCATCTTTAGATCCAGTAAATCAGCAAGTTGCCTTACCAGCAATTTCGTATGATTGTCACCCTGGTCGGAGAGCGCTTCTAATAATGGTTGTATTTCTCTACCTACCCGGATTGGATTGGCCCGATCCCTCAAACCTTCCACCATTCCTTCCAGAAAACTATGCATAGCATGAGGAAGAATATCCTGCATTACAACCATTTCATTTAATAACCTTTCAACTTGTGTACCCTCTACTGAAGAAACAAAGTTCCTTGTGAGTCCTTCTATAATGTGAAGTCTCTCATTAGGCTCTGACATCTCCTGCATGGAGGCGAGATTTAAAATGTAGAAGTCGGCACTCCGTTGAGCGCAAATAATAAATACATTTCTCAGATATGGATCCTGTTCCTGCTCCATGGCGCTTAAAAGTCCATCCTTCCTCGTATCGGTCCAAAATTGGTCGGAAGTCAGGGATAATGTCAAAAGTGCCTGTGTTACCACTCGCTTATCACTATGCTTGATGAGTTGATATATGCTCTCGGCAACACGATCATCATCCAGATATGACTCCCCTACCAAAATAGCCTGTTCCAACAAGCCAGATTCATCCATTTGAAGGCATGTCATCAGCCCATCAACACTTAGATCATTTCGATTATTTAGAATCCATAAGGCGTGCATTTTTTGAAATGGGGAGATGTCAGGATCAGAAAGTAGAGGTTGTAAAACCGACGAGACATCGGCATCAATGCGCTGCAACTCACTGTGTGCCAACATCCTCCAATATTGATTAGCATCTCCCAGGGCACTCACCAATGAAGAAACATCATCGACATTGTACTGTCCTGTGGCAGCCTCTGCCCCTCTGTCTATGATCCTATAGATTCGACCTTTCTCTTTTCCAGCATCCAGATCCAGATCCTTCTCGATTTCATCTGGTATCCACTCTGGGTGTTCTATCACCGTACGGTGCATGTCCAACAGATACATTTCTCCCTGTGGTCCCACTTGCATATTTACCGGCCGAAAATACCGGTCAGTCGATGCCAGGAATTCAACGCCATCTCTCCCCCTGCTGGCTGCAAAGGAAGCGCCGGAAGCCCGTACTACATCCCGATGTACAAGATTTAAAACTACATCGGGCACGAAGAATTGCATGCCTTCCAGACTGGGAAAATTACCTCCACCGTAGTACGTGATTCCACATGCTCCGGAGAAAAACCCCGACTGTTCAGGATGATTCACTCGCGTTTCTTGTACTCCTATCGGATACAATCTGGCCAGCCCGTCAATATCATGATCTGAAATATTGTTTCGGGTGTGAATTGGGTCCAGGATCATGCCTTGAAAATATCTGTTGGGATAGACGAGATGGGAAATGTGCACAATGTTATTGGTAGTAAAGATGTGCCCCCAATCATCAAATGCCATTTCAAAGCCACCGGATGAGCGGCCAATTCTTTCCAGAATCCTTTGATCAATTTTGAATCTAAAATCGCTTCCGTACAGTCTAACCGTGTCTTTAGGTTGATCCAGCCACACCACTTTACCTCCGTTTCCACCATTGGTGGCGTAAATCCAGTTGTCCAGACCCAGAGTAAGACCATTAAAATTGTGTTGGAGGTTCCCATCACTAAAGCCCTCCATAATACGAGTCCTCGTTTCGGCTGTTCCATCACCATCCAAATCACTTACTTCTAATAAAAATGGTGGTGCAGCCACCAGGAAACCATCTCCATAAGAAATAAAGGAAGTAGCCTGTCTCAGAGTGTCTGCAAAAACATGTCGATCATCATACATTCCATCTCCATCCAGATCCCGGAGGCGAACTAAACGACTTTGTTGCTCCCGGTTAGGGTATCCGGGCATTTCAAGGACGAACAGTGTACCATCGGGCATCGCTTCCATGTCGACTGGATCAAAGACCATAGGCTCGGCAGCCACCAATTGCATATCAAAATCAGGATGCAATTTGAAGCCTTCAGGAACTACCTGGGATCCGTCAGCTGATGTACATGAATCAAGAAAGACAATCAGTAATATGAGTGTGAGATAGGTAAATACTACGCGCATGTTAGGATCACAAAATATGTTGCTGATAAGTTATTAAATTTAGGCTGGAATTGGTGAAAGTCCATAAGTAT
>JAUILM010000424.1 GCA_030432855.1 Bacteroidia bacterium | reverse complement strand
CTTGGCCCGGTTGCTCTGCCACGGTTTCATCGGGGGTGGATGGGGCTGATGCTGAATGATCAGCAGACTGGCATTGCCACAGGGACATTGCCAAAAAGAGGAGAAGGGATAGTGGTTTCATCATCGCATAAGCATTATACTGCCAGATTTAGTGAGGTCTTCACCCTGGCATTTGTATTTGATCTTATAAAGATACAGGCCGGGATTTACTTCTACCCCATTGTAGGTGCCATCCCAGCTATCTCGTACATTTTCCGCTGCAAAGACACGATTGCCCCATCGGTCAAAGATCTCGAAGGCATCCAGTACCTCCAGTGCAAAAGGATTGCTGATGAAAAATATATCATTTCTTCCATCATTATTGGGCGTGAAAGCATTGGGAAGGGGCACGTTTCCGCACTCGATATCCTCCGGATTAATCACTTCCACACGGACCGTATCAGTAGCGATACAGGTGCCATAGTCCAAAGACATTGTGTAGGTCTGTGTACTGGTCGGAGTTGCGAGTACACTACTGGATGTGGGATTGTCTATGGTGCCAGCCGGGCTCCAGGAGTAGTTGTCGGCACAGGTGGGACCCGCTACCAGCCGGGCGCTACTGCCTCCGTAGATGGTAGTATCACGCGTGGCAATCTGATCTGGTCCCAGGTACAGGTCTGCAATTTCTATTCCGTCAAGGGCGCGATTATAAATCCGGATTTCATCAATCAATCCCTTAAATCGCTTGTCGGTAGTCATCGAGCAGGCACCATTGCCAATGCTGATGGGTGCATTATTTGAAATATCTCTGAATGCATCAGATTGAGTCGCTGCCAGAAACCGGCCATTCACATAGATCCGCTGCTCTGTCTCACCCACGGCCACTGCCAGGTGTACCCAGCAAATACCCGGATCGATCTGTTGAAAGAACATAGAAGCTTCAGTAGGGGACTCTGCAATGTCGACACTCAACCTTCTGGAGGAAGGTGTATATCGAATGCCAAAAGCATTGTTGAAGTCACAATTGTTTCGCTTACTCAGTACCTCAAACGTACCGTCGGCATCATCGATGCGGAAGTAGAAACTAATCGTGAAAGATCTGGCTGAAAAATAAGTTTCCACATTTCCGGCCAGCGTGATATGATCATCTGTGCCGTCCAAATAGATGGCATTGCCTTCTACGCCACACTGACAGGATGGCTCTCCGAATACAAATCCATCTGAATTGTTGAGACTGACATCCTTGGCCGTACAATCTTCAAATGGATAATAGGCCACGAGTCCACTCTGTGCTGAGCATAGAGATCCAAGTAAAACAAAGGGCAGGCAACGTATAAGAGTCCACATAAATCTTGTCATTGGCTTATTTCATGCCGAAGAGTCCTCCCAGTCCCGGAGGCATCATGTCTTCGATCATTTTCTGTGCTTCCGCAGCCTCACGTTCGGCGGCTATTTCAAGCACCTGATTTACGGCGATCACCAGCAGGTCTTCCAGTTCTTCCCGACTTTCAGGGTTGATCTTTGCCGGATCAATGGAGATGTCGAGAATCTCCCGGTTAGCATTCGCTTTGATGTGAATGGCGCCGTTTTCTATCTCGGCTTCGACGACTTCGGTGGCAAGACGTTTTTTCATTTCTTCCTGCTTGCCCTGCATATTTCCAAATAGCTTATCAAACATATCTATCGCGCTGGATTTTTTAACGAGTTCAATAAATCAATTGTTGTTATACATTTATCATTCCACTTCGGAAAACTTCACCTGCCATCGGTTTAGATAAATCCAAAGGATTCGTTGAAGAAGAATAAATACATCACCAGAAGCATGTATCCTTCCCACTTGGTAATGCGTCCTCCGATGGATATCAATGCAAACATGAGGGTGCAGGCAAACATAAAGGGGATCGTGAAGGTCAATGCACCTTCGGGTATGACCATTTCTCCAAAGAAGGAAGCAATGGCCATCACTGCATATGTGTTAAAGATATTAGAGCCCAGCACATTTCCCACGGCGATTCCGGGTTTTCCCTTACGCGCCGCTGTAATGCTGACCGCTACTTCAGGAAGTGATGTACCCAGTGCCACGATGGTCTGTGCCAGAAGTGCAGAGTTCAGCTGAAATGCTTCACTGAGGTTGTCAATGGCATCCACCGTGAAGTCTGCGCCAAATTTGACAAAGACTCCTCCAAGTAGTAGTAGTAAATAGTCTCTCCATTTGGACTTTGGACGCTCAATATCACTGGGGATATTTCCCCCCAATGAATTGAAAAGGAAAATTGCCAGCCCTACCAGTAGGAGGATCGCTTCAAAGACACTGACCTCCCCATCACTGACGACAAACCAGAGCAAGATCGCTGACCCGACCAGCAAAGGCATATCAATATCCATGATATCATAGTCCATCTTGATCACTCGACCCACCGTAGCTACAAGACCCAGTACCAATAGTATATTGGTAATATTAGATCCCACAACCACACCCGTGACCAGTTCGGACTCACCCTCCAGTACCGCGGCCACCGAAGAGGCCAACTCAGGCAGTGAAGTACCAAAGGCCACAATCGTGACACCGATGATAAAAGGAGATACACCCAGGGAAAGTCCGATGCGCTCGGCAGAGTCTACAAACCAGTCAGAGCCCTTCACCAACATGAAGAGACTTCCAGCCAGTAACAAGAAACTATATAGGACGTCGAGACTCATAAATTTCTGATCAAAAACGGGCGCAAAAGTACGGATAATAATTCACTGGTCTGCCTATCATGCGATAGTGCGTGTCACATTTAGGTCAGCAGATCCAGGATCAAGATCAAAGATAAAAGTCAAATAGGATGTGGGTAGAAAAAAACAGGTTAGTGGCCGGAGAAACTCTACCAAAATGCCAATGCGCCGGTACATTCAGAGATCTGGAAAAAGCAAATCACCCATGCGAGACAGGTGGTTAAGGAAAATTATTTAGAGGGGTGTAGTAGGCATTTAATGGTTGGTAATAGTACATTTGTAAGATGTCGAATACAGCGGTGGTAGTGAAGAAAGAAGAGGAACAGGGTGAGATGACCTTCCTCGAGCACCTGGAAGCATTGCGATGGCATTTGATTCGTTCGATTGCTTCTATTGCGCTATTTGCCATAGTGATGTTTTTATGCAAAGAGTTTGTCTTTGACCGCATCATCTTTGGACCCAAGTTTGCAGACTTCCCCACCTTCAAAGTCTTTTGTCAGTTTATGTCGTCCATGTGTGTACCGCCGGAGTTTACGGTACAGACAGTGACCGTAGAGGAGAAGTTTCTTACACACCTCAAGGTATCGATTATCCTGGGTGTCGTGGTGGCATTTCCGTATGTGATCTGGGAGATGTGGCAATTTATCAAGCCGGGTCTGTATCCAAATGAGCGAAGGGCAGCCAGAGGCGTTGTATTTGTTTGCAGTATGTTATTTCTTATCGGAGTTTTATTTGGATACTATATCATCGCCCCGTTTGCCTTAAAATTCTTGACTGGATATGAAGTGGCAGATACGATCTCATCACCGACTTTGACGTCGTATGTGAATAATATGGCTATGTATACAGTCCCCACAGGGATCATCTTTGAGCTTCCGATTGTAGTCTACTTCCTCACTAAGGTAGGTCTGATTACCCCCGACTTTATGAAGAAGTATCGTCGGATGGCCGTGGTAGTCATTCTTGTCCTGTCTGCGGTCATAACACCTCCGGATGTGACTACACAATTTTTGATAGGTGTGCCGCTATATCTGTTGTATGAGGTCAGTATCGTGATTTCTAAACGGGTCATTGCTCAGCAAGCAAAGGAAGAGGCGGCTGATGCGTAGGTTATCAACATCGGCTACTTTGTTGCTGAAAATATTCTTTCCAACCTTCTGGATCGTTTTTTTCGGACTGATGACAGCTTTTGTGGTCTTTACAGGTTCCGGTAAATCTCCGCTGGTTGGCAATTTGATTTTCAAGGCTGGATTTCTTGGCTTTTTTCTATTGGGACTCGTGATCCTGTACTTCACCCTATTACAACTGAAGCGTGTAGAGTACGATGACGAATTTCTCTACGTTACCAATTTCTTTAAAACTTACCGGTACCCGTTTCACAACATCGAGAAGATTAAAGAGAGCAATTTTCTCCTGTTCTACACCGCTCGGGTCATATTTAAAGAGCCAGGCTCCTTTGGTAAGAAGATTGTCTTTATCGAAAGCCGTCAAAAGTTTGAAGACTTCATCAAGTCCAAACCTGAGATCGCTACCCAACTTATCGAGCTCGCAGATTGATCAGATCACGGTGATCTTACTTTCCGGAAAGCGTAATGACCGGACAGATCATTTCTTCCATGGACATACCTCCGTGCTGGAAAGTATTCTTGAAGTACTTATTGTAATGATTGTAGTTGTTTGGATATAGGAAATACCGATCATCTTTGGCGAAGATGTAGGATGAGCTCACATTGGGACTGGGTAATCCAATCTTATTTGGGTCTCGAGCTTCATACACATCCTTAGAATCGTATTTCAGATTTCGACCCAATTTATATCGCAGGTTAGTCGTGGTATCACGGTCTCCCACTACTTTGCTGGGCTGTTTTACCCGAATGGTACCGTGGTCAGTAGTCACGATCAAGGTGATGTCTTTGTCAGCTACTTTCTGTAGTGCGGTCCAAATCGGACTGTGCAAGAACCATGAATTTGTGAGTGAGCGATATGCTCTTTCATCTCCTGCCAGTTCCTTCAATACTTCCATCTCGGTGCGGGCATGTGACAGCATATCAATAAAGTTGTAGACAATCACCGTCAAATCGTTGTGCAGGAAGTTGAGGACATGGTCATCCAGCTGCTGTCCCTGAGCCACGTTGGTAATCTTGTGATAATCCACTTTGATGTTATCTCGGACCAGACGGTTGATCTGAGCCTCTAACAGCTCTTTCTCAAACAGGTTCTTTCCACCATCGTCGGTGTCATTTCTCCAGTATTTGGGATAGTGTTTCTCGATGTCGGCAGGTAGCATCCCTGCGAATATGGCATTTCGGCTATACTGTGTGGAAGTAGGTAGTATACTGAAAAAGAAATCTTCTTCCTGGACTCTGAATTGTGAAATAAAGGTACGCTCCAGCACCTTCCACTGATCAAATCGCAGATTGTCCAACACGACCAGAAAGATGGGTTTTTTCTCCTGCAGTTTGGGAAGTACTTTAGTACGAATGAGCTGATGAGAAAGAAGAGGTCCTTCGTCGCCCTGTATCCAATCCTCATAATTTCGCGATACATACTTACAAAACTCGGAGTTAGCTTCCGTCTTCTGCATGTTGAGGATCTCCGCCATCTCCTCCGTATGTGAGTCGTCGAGCTTTATCTCCCAGTTGATTATTTTGCGATACACATTGGTCCAGTCCTTATAATCCAGGCCACTGTTTATGTCCATGAAAATCTGCCGAAAATCCTGCTGATAGTCAGAGGCCGTTTTCTCCCGGACTAATCGCTTGTTGTCGACAATTTTCTTTAGGGTCAGAAGAATCTGATTAGGATTGACCGGCTTGATGAGGTAGTCATCGATTTGAGATCCGATGGCTTCTTCCATCACTGTTTCTGCCTCATTCTTGGTGATCA
>JAUILM010000423.1 GCA_030432855.1 Bacteroidia bacterium | reverse complement strand
TACCCAGTTCTCCATCTTCATTGTCTGACACCTGCACCTCATATTGGATAGGATTTCCTTCCCAGAAGAAAGTCTTGTTACCCGCCACTTCCCAACGGATCTGTGGCAATTCATTCCCTACCAGTACTGAAACCGTAGTTTCTGAGGATAGCCCACTGGGGTCTGTTACTTCTAATAAAATATCATAAGTACCTGGCCTATCAAATGTGTAGGAAGCAGACACGGCATCAGCAAAATTTTGATCACCGTCCACGACAGACCAATTATACATCAACGCATCTCCATCAAAGTCTTTGGATTGACTGCCGTCCAGGGCGATAGTGAGAGGAGCAGCACCGACTGTTTTATCTGCCTCAATAACGGCCACGGGTTGACGGTTTGAAGAAGCATAGGTCAAATGTACTAACCGGGCATCGGGGTTTTGCATAAACCAGACCGAGCCATACTCTATCATGAACATATCACCTTGTGGACTAACGACTATGTCGATCAGGTTATTCCACGGAATGTTGGGAAGGAAGGGCTCCATTCGTTTATAGTAACCGTTTTCGTCGAGAGTGACGGCCATGATCCATCCTCTGATCCAGTCATAAATAAACAACTTGCCGTCATAGTAAGAGGGATATCGCTGCTCATTTTCCGGATAGTCTTCCAGATGAAAAACAGGACCCGCCATGGCGTTCCGACCGCCGCTACCTACCATAGGAAACTCCCTGGATGTTGCATATGGATACCAGATAAACGCAGGGTTGGCCGGAGGCAATTCTTGTGTTCCTGTATTGTGCGGAGAGTTGTTAATGGGTTTGGCAGGATTGTATTCCCCCAGAGATTGCCCGCTGGTAAAATCGATTTCGTGATAGGGATAGTTATCACCCACAAAGTAGGGCCAGCCATAGAAACCGGCTTCTTTCGCCTGGTTCACCTCATCGTAGCCCCTGGATCCGAAACCAGCACTATCGGATTGGGCGTCAGGACCCACTTCTCCCCAGTACAAATATCCAGTATGCTGATCGATGGAGATACGGAAGGGATTTCTACAGCCCATCACATAGATCTCAGGACGACCCTCGGTAGCATCTGTAAATAGGTTGCCGTCAGGAATAGAGTACGAACCATCGTCCTCAGGTTTTATACGCAGTATCTTACCTCGAAGGTCTTGAGAGTTGGCAGATGATTTTTGAGCGTCCCAGGCACTTCGACCTTCTCGTTCGTCAGAGGGCGAAAATCCATTCGATTGATGTGGGTTAGTATTGTCGCCGGTAGATAGGTAAAGCAACCCTCCGGGTCCAAACTCTATGCTACCTCCTGAGTGGCAACATTCGTCCCGCTGCGTGGCTACGGTCAATAATACCTTTTCGGAGGCCGTATCAATAGTGGTATAATCAGAGGACATGGTAAATCTTGAGAGATTCTGGACGGATGATTCTGGATCGGAATAGTAGAAGTAGATCCATTGATTGGAGGACATGTCAGGATCCAGTGCCATACCCAATAGACCGTCTTCAAGCCCGGAGAAAACATGCATTTCCTCGATGACAGAAGAGGCACCGTCTTCCGGGTCATACACTTTGACATTTCCTACACGTTCGATAAAAATCGGATTGCCGTTGGGGAGTATTTCCAACTCCATGGGTTCATGCAGATTATCTTCGAGCACCACTTTTGTAAACCGATTTTCTTCTGGTGCTACATTTGCATTATCATAGTTGACCGCTTGTTGGGGACCTGCAGCATAGGTGATACCACCTAGCAGATGCTCGAGAAAGAGTGGGTCACTAAAGGTCTCATCCGTGTGTCCCAAACCGGTATACCAGGATCTTCCTCCATCGAAATCATGAAACCAGGCGATCGGATGATTGTCTCCATTTGTTCCACCTTCATAAGAGTCTTCATCCAGATTCAATAAGACATTAATAGTGGGTTTAATTTCCTTGTAGTTATACCACTCATCCATGCGTGTCCATACTTTCGGCAACATCTTGGTAGAAACATGATTAGAATCGCGACGCTCCACCGAAGCTTCCCGCACATTGGGGTCATTGGGATGGCTGCTGAAATAAGCACCCATCAACTCACCATACCAGGGCCAGTCATACTCCGTATCGGCTGCTGAATGAATACCTACAAAGCCACCACCTGCCTGGATAAAGCGGTTAAACTCCAGCTGCTGGGCGTCATTAAGTATATCTCCTGTTGTATTCAGGAAGACTACGACATTGTATTGACTCAATTGCTCCTCATTGAATAGGCTAGCATCTTCGGTTGTATCCACCCTAAATCCATGTTTTTCTCCCAGCTTTTGCAGGGCCACCTGTCCAGCCCCAATAGATTCGTGTCTAAATCCTGTGGTCTTGGAGAAAACCAGGACGCTGATGAATTTCTGAGCGTTTTGGTACCAGATAAATCCTGCAATCGCAATCGCTGCGATGAGGAAAAGTGATAGAAGTACTAAACCAATGCGTTTAAGCCATTTTTTCATGAGAAGTGAAGTTGTTGATCTATGTAAGCAGCAAATGAGTAATAATCACTCAAATCTAAGAAAAGAAACAAATATATGAGTAAAAATTACTCATTTGTGTATCTTGGCTCAACCTAAACAACACTATGGAAGACAAAAACCTCGAGTTCCGTCGGCGGATGGCCGCGTTCTATGAAGGAGTGGGAGACTTTCTTCCCCACTTATCCATCAACTGTGTAATTTTTGGCTTTAATGGTGAGAAACTGAAGGTGTTGGTCACCAATCCCTTCATGACAAAAACCTGGTTGATACCGGGAGATTTCATATTTAAGTCTGAGAGTATTGATGAAGCAGCCTACCGCTCTATGCGCACTCAGCTGGGCCTGGAGGACATTTTCCTTCGTCAGTTTCGTACGTTCGGTGAGTCTGATCGATCTTTTTCGCTGGAAATGGATGAGATGTTTCAACTTACCCATGTGGCACCGAATGACTATGCCTGGTTTACTCGTCGCTTCGTTACAATCGGCTATTATGCTTGTGTTGATTTACAAAAATCCAACCCTAAGCCCAATGTAATGTTTGACTCAGTGCGATGGATCGATATCGATGAAATTGACATGCTGGGATTTGATCATGAAGACATTGTCTGGGAGGCAAGAAGGGTACTTGCGAAGGATATTATGGATCTTCCGGTGATTGCCAATCTTCTACCGAAGGAATTTACCATTCCTGAGCTTCAAAAACTGCATGAGTCAATCCTGGATCGTGATATCGACCGCGGAAATTTTCGATCGAAAATATTACGTACGGGCATTTTAGTCAAGGTGGGAGAGCGACAGACTGCGAGTACCCGAAGGCCACCGGGATTATACCGATTTAATATGCAGCAATATGAAGAGGTTCTTCAGGAAGAAAATAAGATTGGCTTTTGATCATATATCTCTGATACCCCTTAATTTTTTCGGGTGGATTCAGCTTGAGTGTTTTCTTAATGTTCTACTTCTTGAAGATTTTAAGGAGACATTTTATTTCTTTCCATAAGGACCTTGTAACCTCCGTCTGCCAGCGGGCGTCCAAATGACTGTACACTAACACTTCAAGTATGATGTATCGCATATTCTTTTTTCTCTTTATTATCGGGTCCTTTCCATCATTAGCTTTTGCTCAAAATTATAAGGATCATATAGAAAAGGTAGTGGTAAAACATTTCAACCCTCACTGTCCGGCATACTCTATCCTGGCGGTGAAGGATGGCGAGATCATTTTCGAAAAAGTGTCGGGAGTATCTCCGGACGGCGAGGCATCCCAGCATCAGTTTTTGATCGCGTCCATCACCAAGCAGTTTACCGCTGTGGCTGTGATGCAATTAATGGAGCAAGGCAAATTATCCCTTGATGATGATGTACGAAAATTTGTTCCTGATTTTCTTACGAACGGTCCGACAATTGCTATTAGGCAATTATTGAGTCACCAGGCAGGTCTGGACAATCAATCTATTATTCCAGAAGAAATACGTGTGAAGGTCGAGTCTCAGGATGATATGCTCGAATTATTTAAAGATCAGGAATTACTATTCAAGCCTGGAACGCAATATAGATATTCTAATCTTGGATACATGTTATTAGGACATGTGATTCAAAATGTTTCCGGTATGTCATGTCAGGACTATTTTCAAAGATTTCTTTTTGAACCAGCAGGTATGGAGCATTCGGACCTAATTTTGGATAACAGGCACTATAGTGGACTCCTGGAAGGGCATTCAAGATATGGAGAACAACTAAAGAAGGCGGAAGGAGTTAACATGGTATTACCATTTACAGGTGGTGGCATTGCTTCGACTGCAAAAGATATCTATCGATGGTATCAGGCTTTACGAGATTATAAAATCATTTCTAAAAAAAGCCTGGAACTTTGTTTCACAGAAAACAACGTGGCAGGGGTACCTACGAATTACGGCTTTGGATGGATGGTTGGTCAGCTGAGAGGTAAGAAGGTCATAAAGCATGATGGGATTATCAGTGGCTTCTTGTCTTTTGCCGCCTATGTTCCTGAGGACGATATCGTGGTAGTCACATTGTGTAATTGTGACAATGTGCCATATCTCGAGGTTCCTGCCTCCAGGATCGTGGCGATATTGATGGATCAACCGTTTGAAGATCGACCTGAGCACACTTCCATGGATGGCTTAGAAAATCTGGTGGGAGCGTATTCGAGTGGAGGAAAGACTCAATACATCACTACTCAAAACAATACTATGGTTTTCCATGAGCAGGGAGGTAGTAAGCAGCTGCTCTTTCCTCAATCAGACGGCTCACTTCTGGTGGAGTCAACACTTGACATTATTACATTTGAAAAGAGTAGCAAAGACACCCTCAGATTTCATCTCTCATCTTTAAATAATGACTCATATTGGGTACGAACAGGTGCCGGTAAGATATATGAAACCCAGGACCTGAGCGACAGTGACCGTGCTGCGTTTTCAGGACATTATCAGGTGCCAAATGCCTTCCTGTTCGAAGTGTATGAGGAGGAAGAGAAAATGTTTGGACGGGTGGGTCACGATGCCCACGAAATCTTTTGTTTTGAGAAAGATCGCTTCTTTGCGCATGGTATAGATGCAGAGATACACTTTCATCGTAATCAACTTGGAGAAATCGAAGGCCTTTCTTTGATGCAGGGCCGAGAAATGAAGGCAATGCGAGTGAAACCATGATGAATAGACCACACTCGGACTATCTACTTTATAAATCTGAAATATCCCAGGACTGTGATAAGGAGACCGGCTAGAAGTATTTTTACGATGCTAGTCCAAATAGATTTCCACCGATTATCATTTTCAGTTAGTGTAAAAGTAGGTAGTTGATTATAATCCTCCCGTTTAATGAGTTGATCTCTAAAAAGACGTACAAAGTAGAAGTCCGTGATTTTTTTGTGAAAACTTGCCAAATCCGTTTGAAAAAGTAGAAGTGTTGTTAGGTCAGTTTTTGCAATAAGTGCCAGGCTGTTTTGCATGTTGATTGCCGGGCTGGTCCACTGTAAACGACTGGTCCAGTCATTTCTCTTAGCTACCTGGCTGTTGTATGCATCTACCACTGCTTTGTTTTTAATATCTCCCAGCGACGTGAAGGA
>JAUILM010000422.1 GCA_030432855.1 Bacteroidia bacterium | reverse complement strand
TCGTTCTTTGGCCTCTTCTTCCCCCGTTGTGGCATAGCGAAAGGATTCCATCGCCAGATACATGGCATTGTATTCACCATCATTATCATCGTCATCGGGTACGATGGTCGTAGTGTCCCCGGCAGTCGTCAACCGAAATCGGCCGATAATCCAGGGGTCACGTTTATTTCGTCTCAGCATGCGGTCATAGAAATACTGCGCTTTCTTCTCCAACGTGTAATCTTCCTTTCTGATACAGCTGACACCGGATGCTGTAGCGATCCAGGCATGTCCATTCTGGTCAAATGCGATATCCCGTACCTCATCCGATAGTAACCATCGCTTACTGTGTCGTACCGAGTAGTCTTGACCGTCCTCAGGGAAACGACTGATCCCATACGCTGTGCCCACCCACATGGTTCCGTCAGGCGCACGACGTACGACATGAATATGAGCATTGGGCAGGCCATCTTTCGTTTGAATTATTGATTGTTTTCCTTTCTCATTTCGGATCGTAACACCCCCAAGTCCTCCCACCCAAAGGTCTCCTGATGGATGGTAGTCCAGGGCCTGAACATAGGCACTCATCAAATCACTCGTATCACTCAATAGCTTCCATTGCTGTTCCTTACAATGGTAAAGTCCTACATCGGTCCCAATCCATAGCCCACCGTCCTGATCAGGTACAGCCGCCCTGACACTCCTGGCAATAGGAAGGTCCACTTTAGTCCATGTACCTGCTTGTTGATGCCAGATGCCATGGGGTCCAAGGGCATACAGCCCTTCCGGTGCACTGGTGATCACCGCAATCGGTCCCTGAGGGCCTGCTGATTTGGACATCTTACCCGTCACGTTGGAATACACACCGTCCCATGCAGCGATCCAGATGTTACCGTCCTCATCGCCTTCCACATCATACGACGATCCATTTATTACCTGAGTCCAATTTCGACTATGGGATACTTTTCGGTAGGTACCTTTCCTGGTAGCTGCCCAGACATTGCCTTCTTTATCCGGATAAACGCTTCGAATGTCATTGGCCCCGGCATCATCATTATCGATCCTAAATGCATCATGATACTCCTGAATAAAAGATTGATCTATGTGAGCATTACTTTGACTCCAAAGAAGGCTGGTACTGCACCCGACCAGGGTGAGAATAAAAAGATAAGAAGGTTTCATAGTTCAAAATTAGAAGGTTGTGATGGTAGATATTTCTATTATTTGAACTGATCCTTCTGTAAAATTGTCCCGGCCGCCATTAACTCAATTCACTGATGCCTAAATGCATACTCTGATCTGAAGTTTGTAATTAAAAAAAAGAGTAGCTCAACGGGTTCCTTAGAATTCAAACTATTGGCAACCATCACTCCTTACTTCCATGGTGGCACCTATTGGTATTTCAAACATCGACTCGAGGTTCACCATGGGAGCACTTAGCTCGACAGAACTTTCAGGTGCAATATCTGCACAAATCCTAATCTCCTGTCCTGCCTGATAATTACCTGCGGTAGTTGTAACATCTAGCTTCAAGGATGGCAGACATACACATGCATCACCCACCAGGTCTGCATACTCATGTGCCCCCAGATCAATCCTTGGACTCCCTGCACTGGTGGCATCAAAAAGACGGGCATTTTCAGCGATATCAATCGATTCCATATTTGCGGAATTCGATCCGGTATCAATTGCTGGTGAACAAGGTTGCAAACTCATATCATCTGTCAAAAGATTTCTAAAGAGAGGATCACTGTCTATAATGTCCGATCCAAATCCATATCCACCTTCAATGATGCAATTTGATGGAATGGCAAGAGATCCAGAGATGTCGTAGGAAAATGCATCATGATTCCAAACAATACAGTTTGCAAGCGTAGGATGCGAGTTTAGTGTATTTGCAAATGATTCAAGCGCACTAAATTCGGAATTTCCGAAGGAGCAGTTAATAAATTCAGGAGAAGAAAAGTAATTATGTACTGACCATCCGCGACCTCCCAGGGCTCGATTGTCCAAAAATTCACAATTCGTAAACTGCGGGTTGTTTGTGCTTTGACTAAATATTGCACCTCCATCAAAGGAAGCCAGGTTTCGGTAGAAGGAACAATTCAGAACTGTCAAATCCGAGTCCTCTCCGCAATAAATGGCTCCACCATTGCCTTTCATATAATCCACCCCATTGTTGGGATGCGCTCTATTACCATCAAATACCGAATGTTCAAAATATGGGTGCCCCTTTACATTGTAGATCGCCGCTCCCGCTCCCTGAGAGGTATTGTTTCTAAAAAGACAATTTCTAAACACTGGATCTGTATCGTAGATATAAAAAACACCTCCATCAAAGTAGGCTCCTCCTGGCAAAGTAGGGAGTTGTGTTGTCTCGTTATCAAGAAAGTGACAATCATTATACTCTGTAGTCCAGTCCACTAATTCACTAACTTTTATTTCATAAATGGCAGCTCCATTTCTTGCTATATTCTTTATAAACACACAATCATTAAATATTGCTGAAACGACTACTTGTGAAGCTGCATTAAAGTGGATAGCACCTCCATAAGAATTTGCTAAAGAAATGGCTTCATTATCGGCAAAATTGCATTCATTTAACACTACATCAAAGTCCACCAGGTAGAGTCCTGCACCACTGGTTGCTAGTATCTCTAGAGTATCTTCCTGCTCGACTACATTATCAAGAAATGATGTATTCGAGAATGTGGAAGTTCCCTTACGAAAATACAATCCTCCCCCAAATCTATCAGCCAGGTTCTCTCTAAAGTTACAGTACTCGAATGTCGGGTCCCCATCAATCGTATACATCCCTCCCCCAAAATGTGCAGAAATGTTTTTAGCCACTGAGCAGTTTCTAAAAACTGCATGCGAAAATACGTTATAAATGCCACCTCCTCCCTCAAGACTATCTGCATTTCCAAAAGCAATAATAAATCCATCAAGAAGAGCCTCATTAGAAAGTGGATCTTCCTCTGTATAATCGTTATAAATCACATGTCTGGAATTACCCGAAACATCTCCGTCTGTATTTCCATTATTTCCATCTATATCACCACTCAGTACAGGCAAATCAAATAGGCCTCTTTGATTTAAGCTCGTCTCGCTTCCGAGAAAACCACCGTACATTTTCACAAAAGGTAGCATTGTAAAGGAGGCGTTTCTATCGTTATCAACTTGTGATCCGCCTTCATCTGGATAATAGGTTCCCCTGGCCACCCATACATCTGCTGGACTGCCACAACCATCCAGATAGCTCAGTGCATCCTGCAGTGTCACAAAGGCATTCTCCCAGGATGATCCGTCCTGATGACCCGAAGTAGATAAATAATTGACGTACAACCTTTCAGCCACATACTCATAGGCTCCAATATCTACATCCTCATAACGAATGCGTGGCCCGTTTGCATAGTCTCGATCTATCATAGAAGCCGAATTCAGTCCATTATTTATCGCTGGGGAACAAAGCTTAAGTCGAAAGTCATTCTCAAAATCGAAAAACATGGGATCCTGCTCAATCACATTTACTCCTCCCACAAAACCTCCCTGAACAATAGAATGTGAAATATTAGTTGCTGAGCCTAGAGTATCAAGTATCTCAATGTCATTATTCCAAAGTATAGTATTTATTATTTGAATATTACTTTGGTCATTATAAATATTGGACCGAATTGTAGTACTTGAATTGTTTTGCGTAAATGTACAATTCACGATTTCGATCGGACTGTTTACATTATAAATCGAATTACCTTGCTGTGAGACATTGCAAAAATTCTCGGAAAAAATACAGTTTTCAAACCGTGGTTCGCTGTTCGAATTGTAAATCGCCCCGCCCCTGGTTCCTGTATTCTTTATGAAGTGACAATTTCGAATCGTCGGTGAGCTATTTATATTGAGCATTCCTCCACCATTCTCGGCTACTCCAATATCTAATCCACGAGTAATTACAAAGCCGTCCAGCACTGCTGTTTGATTCAATGGTGTGGATGGTAAATAATCGTTTTCTATCACATGGTAGCTGGACTCATCCGCCGTGATCTCGCCACTTAGAATGGATGGATAGGTGAACCAATTTCTCCCATTTAAATTCACCGCATTATTTCTAAATCCACCCAATATGCTGACATTATTCTTTAGCTTGAATGCAGCTGAGCGATCGTCCGCGATAACATTTCCACCTTCATCCTCATCCGGATAGTACGTTCCTCTGGCTACCCAAATCTGTACTGGACCGAACTTCCCATCAGCTTCAGCTATTGCATCTTGCAAGTACCGGTAAGCGTCGGCCCAACTGGTACCTGTACCTCCCAATACTGCACTTGAATCCACATATATGATTTCTGGCATTTGAGTAGTAGTGGACTCCTTATCAAACTCTGAATAGCACGTACCAGCAGAAAGTGAAGTAATTGAAGTGCGTTGCAGAATTAGCAAAAAAAGCACCGATAAAATGTAGGTGGACTGATTAGATCTGGTCATGTAAGGGAGTTTTATTCCGAAATTCAAAGTAGTTCGGTTTTAAAATCCCTCACCCATACTTTAGTATGGTTCTGTCAGGTCAAAATCTCATTTTTATTGCTTTACTTTCTCCCTAAACCAAACTGATCACCAGCATCTACCACCTTACCCTCATCAAAGTGTACTTCGACCATTTTTTCACTGGAGACGATATTATAGTGCTCATCTTTCAAAATTGTAACGACTTCACGGGTTTTTACATCCAGAACCTCGCCACTTGAAGGATAGGCGTATACGCCGTCCATGCTAAATGTGACCCATCCCGGCATGTCAATCAGAGGGATGGTGGTCAGTTGCTGATAAGGCTCCTCGGCACTGAATACGTGCATACGCATATTATGGCCATCACTGATCCATACTTCGCGTTCATCTGGTGTCAGACCAATGCCATGACTGGGATTGCCATGCCGACGCACGGGTCCTTTATCCCAACCCAACACTTTCACGCTGGTCAGCACTTCACCTGTCTGTAGATCTCCCACTTCAAAACCTAGCAATTCATTGACATTCACAAAAACTTTCGATTCATCACTATTGATGGTAAACGGTCGTATACCGGCGCTAAAAGGTCCAATTTTCTTTTCTATGGTATGTGTAGATGTATTGGAACAATGCAAATATGGGGAGGCAATGTCAGCCATGTAAGCCCAGTCTCCTGACGGCCCATAGATCGTATTATGGGCCCGCTGATGCACGGTAATTTTCTTTATTAGTGATCCATCCTCACAATTGATGACATTCCAAAAGTCTTTTTCCAGTGAAGGTAGATACATGATTTTACCATCAGGAGAAATGGACATACGATCACATCCTCCCTCGAACGGAATCTCCCAGATCAACTCTTCTGTCTCCAGATCAATGCGCTGTAATGATTCGAGCGTACTAATGAAAACGCTTTTTAGCGGAACACTTACTTCGATTCCCTTGACATTAGAGGGTGTACCATCGGCATGGTAGCCTTTGGTGGTGATCCGCTTGACAAACCTGTGCTCATTATCGATATCAAAGACAAGTAGTCCGTGTCCACCATATCCCAAATAGTCTCTAATACCCGGAGTGGCCACATAGAGATATCGTCCATCCTTTATCTCAG
>JAUILM010000421.1 GCA_030432855.1 Bacteroidia bacterium | reverse complement strand
GCAATGGTTTCGATGGTATCTAAAGGCGTATAGAGGCCTTTCTTTGCTTTACTAATGCGTTCTTTCCAATCTTCATACTCATCATCACTGAGAAATAGAGGGCTGATGTCTTCTACATTGACCGTCTGCCGAGTAAATGGAGGTAATTGTGTGGGGAAGGGTTGTGTAGGCCAGGCTTCTTCACCCGGAATGGTACTGGGAGGTACCGGTCTTTCTTCAATGGGCCAAAGTGATTCTCCAGTCTCCCGATTAAATGCAAACATAAAGCCTTGTTTAGTAGCTAATGCGACGGCATCCACTCTTTCACCGTCATGATCCACCGTAATCAGTTGAGGTGCTGATACCAGGTCGTAATCCCACAAATCATGATGTACTGTTTGAAAATGCCATATTCGTTCGCCGGTTCGGGCATCCAGGGCCAGCAAGCAATTGCCAAAGAGGTTGGCACCATGACGATCAGCTCCATAATAATCGTATGTAGGAGAACCAATGGGGAAGAAAGCGATCCCCCGATCTTCGTCCACAGAAATCTCACCCCAACAATTGACACCACCTACGTATCGATAGGCTTCTTCCGGCCAGGTTTCATATCCGTATTCTCCAGGCTGTGGGATGGTATGAAAGACCCATGCCATTTCACCCGTGACGACATTGTACGCTCTTACATGTCCGGGTGAGGATAGATATCCCTCTCCAGGCGATGACCCAATGAGCATTAGATCCTCAAAGATTCTACCCGGCGTTCTTGATGCGATCCGGCTGATCTGATTAGGGTCCTTACTCAACCCCTGCCTCAGATCCACGACACCTTCATTGCCGAATGTCATGATGGATTTGCCGGTCATGGCATCAATCGCCTGCATAGAGTTATTAAGTGTAAAAATGATACGACGGTCAGTACGGTCTTCGTTTTCCCAATAACTAAACCCCCGACGTGTAATCCCATTGAGCTTAGCATGTATCCATATCTCTTTGCCTGTCGTGGCGTGAATGGCCACCAGCGAGTTGTCCTTGGCCATGATATACATGATAGTGTCGACTACCAGCGGGTTGTTTTGATAGGAGCGTTCGTCGCTGGTAGAATACGTGAAAGCCACTTCCAGCTGAGTTACGTTTTCTTTGGTAATCTGATCCTGCACAAAGAACTTGGACTGATCGGGTCCGCCCCCATAATCCGTCCAGGTTTTGTGTTGTTTTTTTACTTCAGTGCTACCATCAGTCTGGCATCCGAATGCCAGTAGAGAGCATACCAAAAAGACCACGGCCGCTGGAATGTTGGACTTTTTGTAGTTGAACTGTTTTTGCATTTGCTTTCTCTTTTTAGGAATAAGGAGTTTATGTGAAGTACCATCCGCCATTCAGATGGATTGTTTGGCCCGTTAAATATCCGTTCTTCACCATCATTACGGCTACATCGGCCACCTCTTCGACGGTGCCAAAACGTCCCAGAGGTATCTTTTCAGGAGTCACATTCAGAGATCTGAGCATATCGGTATCAATCAATGCCGGTGCAATACTATTAGCTGTGATTCCTTCCTTTACCAATAATGCAGCATACGATCGGGTCAACCCCAACATACCCGCCTTGGACGCTACGTAGATCGGTCCGGTGACTCCGCCTGTCACCGCCGCTACTGAGGATATGTTGATGATACGTCCCCATTGATTTGCTCGCATGTGTGGGAGACAAGCCTGTGTTACTAAAAATGCTGATTTTAGATTGACGTCCATCACCTGGTCCCAGGCTGACTCCGTCATGTTTTCCAGAAGATCCTTGTGGACTATCGCCGCATTGTTTATCAGGATATCTATTTTTCCAAATTCCTGATTAATTTCTTCCAACATTTCAGTAACTGCACTACCGGAAGATACATCACATTGAATGGTGATCGACCGGACTCCCAGGTCTCTTACTATCGAGGCAGTTTTTTCTGCTTCCTGTTTATTTTTATGGTAATTGACGACCACATCAATGCCTTCGCGAGCAAAAGCGAAAGCGATTTCTCTTCCAATCCCCCGGCTGGATCCTGTGATTAACGCTATTTTGCCTTTGAGAGTCATTGTGGTCAGAATTAGGTGCTATTAAGAAGTGCTCTTTTTTGCGCCATGATATACCCCAGATGAAGTGCTTCGTGCATTTTCATAAATTGTAGTGTCTCACTGATATTTTCCAGGCGAATTCCATAGCTGGTTTGGTAGGAATTGAAATCAGTAAATTTATTTTCCTTAAGATCTGATTCCAATGTTGAAATGTGATCTACAATATTCGATGTAATCTCATTAAGATTCTCTTGCGATAAAGGACCTTCGGGTTTTGAACCCTTTCCATAGCTGACGGCAAAGTCAGATGAAATATGCATGGGAAGGCCGGATAATTTGTAACAAAGTATCTGTTGAGATGCTACCAGATGACCCAAATTCCAGGCAATATTATTATTAAACCCGGCAGGAATTCTGTTGATCTCCTCAAGTGTCAGGGTGTCGGCAATGGCCAGTACATTTTTTCGGGTCTGCCGAATTTCCATTAGTGTTCTTTCTATATTCATTTATTCTGGGAATTCTATGTCTTCATACATCTTGTAATTTTCTACCCCCGTGGCCGGAGCAAAAAAGCAGATCACTTTCATCTCAGTGTCTCCGGTATTTCTGAGCATATGCACCTTACCTTGTTCGAATAAGACCGCGGTGCCTTCGCGGACAGGACCCACTTCATTTTCAATCATGACCTTGCCGGATCCTTTAATAATATAAATAAGCTCCTCTCCCAATGGGTGAGAATGGGCCGGTCGAACCGTTTCACCCGGTGCCACACGGATGACACACACTGACATATTATCCGCCTGTAAGGAGTTTTCGTCCACAAGCCAGCGCATCATTCGTCCCGGGTGAGATATTTCCGGAATTTCACTTTCATGAAGTATCGTCATATCAGATTATTCTTGAGTTATTTTATAATCGATTGTGCTGTACCGGCAATAGAAGCAGCATCCAGTCCATAGTGTGCTGCCAGTTCCTTGTATGTACCAGAGTGTATATAGTGGAGTCCACCTTTTGAGGTCGCATTAATACTCACTATTTTTGACGGATTAATTGACTGACTACCTTCAAAGAGAATTTTTCGAATATTATCAATAATATATCCATTATTCTGTTCAGCTACTATGATGTTTCCGTCACCTGCTACTAAGTCTGTGATCATTTCTTTATCAATACTAGACATGTCAATCACATCGGCAGTAATATTTTTTTGAGCTAATATTTCAGAGGCTTTTAAACATTCATGCACACCACGGCCACTGGAAATTAGGGTGACTGCAGCGTTTCCTGATTTTTTCAAGTATTCAGATTTTCCATACTCAAATACATAGTCTGAATCATATAGAACTTCTGATGCTGCCCGGAGTATTCTGAGATATATCAACCCTTTATTTCCGTCCATGATCCATTTCATAATGGATAATACCTGCTGGGGGCAGGACGCATTTATCACTTTCATTTGGCCCGCAGCGTTCATCATCATCACGTCGTCATTTCCCATGTGGGTGGCACCATTGGCCTGCGTGTCAAAATCAGCGGCCGTAGCCAAAAATGTCAGGTCCAGCCCATGCCCTTGAGAAAGCCATCCTTCTGCTTCTATCACTTCGAGTCTTTCCTGATGACCTACTGCAATCCGACGTATGAGTTTCCAATCAAAAAATGGGCAAAAAGTACTCACCCACACATTGTTGCCCAGAATGCTAAAGCCCTCACCAATCAAGACCATGTTGGCTTCGGCTACTCCCACATTTAGTGCCCTATATTTATCTACAGCTCCCACTCCAGCTTGTAATCCACTGGTGGAGGCCAGATCAGAATCTATGGAGACGACCCGATCGTCTTTAGCAAAGGTCTGCATAGCTTTTTCTATTACCTTATGTGCCTGATGGGCATCTCCCTTATTTAATTTCGGAAGGCTTTCTGGTGCATATTGAATCGCTTTATCCCGGATCGGAGCTTTGGCAGTCTTCACAACGGATGGGGTAGGGGAGACTGTCACTGATTTTCCACCGACCTCAATTGCCAGTCCCATCGTTTCTGCATGAACGACCAGGGTTTTTACTACCTGACTATCCGGATCAATGGATTGAAAGAATTTGGAAAAGTCCGCCACTCTTTTTTGTCGAACTGAGGCCTGGGTAGTTAATTCCTGGTCCAGGATATCGGGATCCATCGTGGACTTATGGGTATTGGTAAATCGGGATAATCCACCTTCGCCTTTGGTGGCCTTGCATATGATCGCAGTCGGTTTGCCATTTCGGGGTCCAAATCTAAACCGGGCAATTGCATCAAATACTGGGTGGTACTTCGTAGCGTCTACTTCGACTACATTCCATCCAAAGCTCGCAAAATTACCAGCAAGACTATGGTAGGGGAAGTGTAGTCTGGAGACATCATCTAATTGCCCTCCGTTGTAGTCGACCAATACACAAAAGTTCTCTAATTTTTTGAACCCGGCGTACATAATGGCCTCCCATACGGGGCCCTCCTGCAATTCTCCGTCACCGGTCATGGCATAGACATCGAATGCAGGTGCTCTTTGTCCAGCAATTGCCATGCCCTGAGCCACACCAATTCCCTGACCCATCGGTCCGGTTGCGATATGAACGCCGGGTAGAAGCGGTCCGGGATGTCCATTAAGCAGACTGTTTATAGATCGGCTATTTTCTAAGAGGTCTGTACTGAAGTACCCAAGGTCACTGTAGATCGATGCGAGTGTCGCAACGGCATGCCCTTTGGACAGTACAAAGACATCCTGGTCTGTACGGGTCGGTTGTTCGACATCCAGGTTGATAAATCCCCCATAAAAAAGACTTACCATCGGTATAGTGGCCGAAGAGGCTCCACCAATATGAATGGCACCATCGATGGCTGATTTGCATTGTAGCAAATTCGAAACCCGAATATCTACATCTTTTATTTTCAGCAGATGCAAAATACCCTGTTGAATTATATCCTTATCGTCTAGCAAGAAATGCAATGTTGATTCTTTTTTTAGGTATCAAATAAATTATAGAATTGACCATCCGCCATCTACGAAGTAGGTGGCTCCGGTTACAAAAGATGCTTCATCAGAGGCTAAAAAATACATAACATTGGCGACCTCCTGCGGTGTACCCAGTCGATTGAAGAGACTCTTGGCACCCAGGACGGCCTCTGTCTCAGCAGGATTAGGCGAGTCATTAATCGACCCGCGGAGTAGGGGCGTGTCAATGGCACCCGGAGTAACACAATTTACCCGAATATTTTTTTCAGCCAGATCAAAAGCCATGCTTCGGGTCAGTGTATCAATAGCGCCTTTAGATGAAGAGTAAGCCGCTCGTTCCGGTACTGAGCGATACCCAAGTATTGATCCTGTATTTACAATGGCACCTTTACCTTGTGGTTCCATCAACGGCATAAAGGCATTTGTCATATAGAAGATACCCTTCAAATTTATATCGTATAGCCGGGTCCAGTCTTCCTCGGTGCATTGCGTGATGCTACCTCTTACTTCTAATCCTGCATTATTAATGAGTACATCTGCCCGACCAAATTTATTTTTAGTCTCTGCCGCTG
>JAUILM010000420.1 GCA_030432855.1 Bacteroidia bacterium | reverse complement strand
GACCGGGGAGCACTCAAATATGAACTCCAAACCCAGTTCAGACAACGGCCAAATGACAAAACCTTAGGACTCTTCAAACCCAGACTATGGTTTTATTACAAGCAAGAAGAGAAAGGTGGCAGCAGTGACTTTGACAAATTTGTACAGCAGAAACTGATGGAACCTCCCAGTCTTTATGAACCGGAGCAAACCGAAGAAACAAGGAAAGCGATGTGGCAACTACTTTTCAATCGCGGATATCTGGAGCCGGAGGTTTGGTTTGAAGACACCATTGTAAATCAACGTGTGTCGGTTCAATACTTTGTTAAGCCCAATCGACTATATACTGTCGAGTCATTTGAAATCGAAACCCGGGATACTTTTATTCAAAGTATTGTGGACCAAAGCGTTGACCAGACATATTTATACCCCGGCCAGCCAGTTTCCAATGCGCTATTGACTTTGGAAAAGCAACGCATCATGGCTGAATTGTATAACGAAGGATATGCTAATTTCTCGTTTGGCAACTTCAGCCCACTGGAAGCTACCGATACTACAGATGCGACGGTTCAGATGAGACTGCGCATCGTCCCGGGACAGGAAGGCCGGTTTGAACGGAAGTACGTAGGTCATATCAATATCAATAATCAGGTGCCCCGTGAAGATCCGACTTCAATAACTTTGGTTTCTTCTGAGATACATGATTCTGTTCGATTTGTTGGGTTTGAGGGGCCTAATCGAATTGATCCGGCCGTATTATTGGAAAACATCAAATTCAGGCCCGGCCAGCTGCTGAAAAAGGAGGATCTCGCAGCCACACGAGCACAGTTACAATTGCCTGCCGTACAATTTGCGGATATCCGGTCTATTGCCAGAAGTGATACCAGTAATGTTGTGGACTTTGAGATCGACATTATACCTAACAAGCGCATTGAAACAAACGCTGAATTTGAGATCAACAGGACCACCGTCAGTAGTCAGTCCTTTATAGGGTTAGGTTCTAATCTTAGTCTGGTGAACAACAACTTCCTCGGAGGATCTGAGCGATTTTCAAATAATCTTGATCTCAGTTTTGAGGTCAACCCCAGGGTGGAAGACTTCTTCAATGCGGCCAATCTAAACTTTGATAACACCATCGAGTTTCCCCGGTTTACCGAATATTTTGGTATCTATAAGACTTTGAACAAAGTAGGTCTTCTATCCGATGAGAAGCTTGACGGACTGAGAGAAAACGCGAACTCGATTCTGGATGTGGGATATGAATATGTGGACCTGTTTCGCTTTTTCAATTATCACAGTATTACGGCAGAATTTGGATATCGCAAGAGCAACAATACCCTGGGCACCCGAAAAAGGCTACAGGTTGTACATCCATCATTGACCTATTTCAACCCAACGATAAAAGAGCAATTTGACTCCTTATACAGCGAGCAGACTTTTGCCCGGAAGTCTTTTGCGCCCCAATTATTTACCAGCATTTTCTTCAACAGACTGAACTATACCATTGAGAAGGTAGCAGGATCCACTGGCATCAGCTCTGCATTCATCGGTAGCTTTGAAATCTCCGGAGCCGAAGTATACCTGGCTTCTCTCATAGCTAACAGATTGGACGATCCCTTTAAGATTGGTGACCTCAATTTTGCGCAATTCGCCAAACTGGAATTTGATGGACGGTTATATAAGCAATTTGGACCTGATCAGGTATTGGCACTCAGAGGAGGATTTGGCATAGCTGTTCCGTTTGGAAGCACCGATTTCATACCCTACGTCAAACAGTTTTATCTCGGTGGTCCCCTTAATATGAGGGCCTGGCGCATAAGAGAATTAGGGCCTGGTGGGCATCAGGATGAGACCGTGACAAGACGAAGCAGAAATCCTTTCTTTCAGGCGGGTGATATAAAGTTACTTCTCAATATGGAGTACCGCTTTGATGTATTCTGGAGGATCGAAGGGGCGTTCTTTGTCGATGCAGGGAATATATGGACCATACGCCAGGATGAACGGGATAACGGACAATTCAGCAGTAGATTTTATCGTCAAATTGCAGTGGGCACGGGTGCCGGTATGCGCTTTGACGCAGATTACTTCAAAGTAGTACTTGATGTAGGATTGAAAGTTCGTAATCCATATCCTGATGAAAATGGCTCATACCTGGTGCTGGGAAAGGGCCTTCCCAATCGCGAACTAATCAATTGGAACTTCGCGATCAACTATCCCTTCTGACCAATTACTTCATTAATTGAACATGGATTTACGGCCGAAGTCCTTACAGATAGGACAGGCGTACGGATCATGTCCACGAGCTGGACAATATTCGCGGCCAAAGTAAATGATCTGCAGGTGGAGTTTATTCCAAATGTCCCGGGGATAAATACGCTTGAGATCTTTCTCGGTCTGCGCAACTGATTTACCTGTACTGAGCTTCCACCTCCACGCCAATCGATGTATGTGCGTGTCTACAGGAAAAGCAGGCTCACCAAAGGCCTGACACATCACTACGGAGGCAGTCTTGTGTCCTACACCAGGCATTTTCTCCAATGCAGCTATGTCCGCAGGTACTACCCCATCATACTCCTCTACCAGTATTTTGGAAAGACCGAAAATGCCTTTAGATTTCATGGGTGATAACCCACATGGCTTGATAATTTCTCTAATTTCCTCCACAGACAGATTCATCATATCAAACGGATTATCTGCTTCAGAGAATAAAAGAGGTGTGATTTTATTCACTCGTTCATCTGTACATTGCGCCGAAAGTAGGACAGCTACGAGCAGCGTGTAGGGATCCTTATGATCCAGTGGAATGGGAGGATCCGGGTACAATGAATTCAGTCTTCTGCCAATCTCGGCAGCTACTTCTTTCTTGGTCATAAGTCTATCAAAAATTGCATCGTGTCTACTCCATCCGCATACATACCCAATTCTGGCTTCTGAGCACTTCCAAAGGGTAGAGCATCAGAATCATAGGATTCTGGCCCAACAATACATTGAATCTTGTCTTCACTTTCTTTAAGCTTTGCTCTGAGCTCATCTTGGCTATTGTAGAATTCATAGTGTAAAGTACCGATCCTTGAAGTCAACGATGCATCTTCTTTTAACAGAATGACATCGTTGTCCATATACTTCACACCGTTCAGTATCCAGGTAGCCAGATTAAATTCATAATTATTCTTGTACTTATTATGCAACATAACTTTATCGTAGTCGCGGAATGCTGTCAATAATGGCTCAAAGTCATAATCAACCGGGACATATAGTTTGGAGACGTTTCTACACCCTAGACCAAAGTACTGAAACACATCCGTTCCCAGCTCTTTCAATTGCGCTGACGTCTCTTTTCCCGTCAGAACCGCGACACCATTTCGATTTCTGCGTATGATATGCTTATACCTACCAAAATACTTCTCAAACTGATCAGCGGATTGATTACTGCCTGTAGCAATGATAGCATCAAAGTTCGACAACCTATCCGCAAACTGTATTCTGTCTGATACCACTGAGTACTCTTTAGAAAGGCGGTGGATAATAGCCGGGATCAGTACATTATCTTTCTCTGATAGCTTTACCAATGCCTTGTGACCGCTCCATAACACACAAAGTACATCATGTAACCCCACCATAGGAATATTTCCTGCCAGAATTAACCCTATGCTCTTTTCATCACTGGTTGTATTGACCGTATAGTCCCGGAGCCAATTCCTGATCTTTTCCGGATCAAAAAATGCATCCGCTACCTGCATGATTGCAAACTCAAGATGGTCCTTCTCAAACCATGGATTTCTGGCTGATGCCACTGAAATCATGGCATTTCTATCCTCGGCATCCTTACTCTTTAGCCATGTTCTAACCGAGTCCGAAGCCTGCAAAAGTTGATCTTGATCCACTCTTGTCAATTGTTTTTTCTGGTTGATAAATATTTGCGCCACTTCTCAACCACGTCCAGGAATGGTTTGGGTGGGTCAATTTCAAACTGCATCCTTTCACCCGTATCCGGATGGGTAAACGCAAGCGATGTGGCATGCAAGGCATGATGAGGCATGATATCAAAACAGTTCTGTACAAATTGCTTATACTTTTGATAGACTGTGCCCTTGACGATCCGATCTCCTCCATATCGTTCATCTCCAAAGAGGGGGTGCCCCAAATGATTCATATGAACCCTTATCTGATGGGTCCTGCCTGTCTCCAGTCTGCACTCAATCAAACTCACATAGTACATGGGTTCTAACACCCTGAAATGGGTAACCGCTCTTTTACCGTCCTCTTCATCCACCACTTTGTAAATCAATCTATTTCTGGGATCTCTTCCGATCGGAGCATCAATCGTACCTTCTTCTTCATTCGGTTGCCCCCATACCAATGCTAGGTATTTCCTTCCTGTCGTCCGGTCAAAGAATTGTTTAGCGAGGTGTGATAACGCACTTTCCGTTTTTGCAATGACCAGGAGTCCTGAAGTATTCTTATCGATGCGATGCACCAGACCGGGGCGATCTACTGTATTCCCTTCCATCACCGGCAGGTCATCATTTTCCAAATGAAAAGCGATGGCATTCACAAGAGTCTGTGATGGATTTCCTATGCCAGGATGCACCACCATACCCGCTGGTTTGTTGATCACCATCAGCACATCATCCTCATAAATAATATCCAGGTCTATTTCCTCGGGCTTCACTTGTGAGGGCTCATTCCTTCCTTTTGGGACTTTGACGGTGATCTCATCGAGAGGACGCACCTTATAGTTCGATCTTGTGGATGCTCCATTGACGAGGATATCTCCGTCTGATATCCCGGTCTGAATCTTGCTTCGGGATACCTTCATTAATCGATCCATCAGAAAACGATCTATCCTAAGAGGTGCCTGACCAGCATCTACCACTATTTTTATTTCGTCATACTCTTCTTCAGAGGACATTTCGCGTAGAATTTTTTAAGCTTGCATTTTATAAAGCTCAGATAAAAACAATGATGAAGAATAAAAGAGGATTTAGCACCAAATGTGTTGGCAAATTTACAGAAAATAGGACGACTACTCCCCATGTCTTACCGATCTATGCAACTTCATCATGGGACATGAAGGACCTGCAAGAAGGTGTTGAAATCTTCAGTGGTCGGCAGAAAGGGCATGTCTATGGTCGATATGGCAATCCCACAATAGATGCCGTAGCCGATAAGATCGCCGAGCTGGAAGGCCATGAACTGGACCACATGCAGCCAGCGGCCCTACTATTTAGCTCTGGAATGTCTGCTATTGTGACCTTGATGCTGGCACGACTCAAGTCCGGTCAAAAGATTCTCACTCAGGCCAATCTGTATGGAGGCACGACCGAACAATTCATGAAAGTGCTGGAACCCAATGGTATTGTACCGATCTTTTCTAACCTGTCTGATCTTGAGGCTTTGGAATCCGCTCTGAGCAGCGATCCCACTATTGCCATGATCTACGGTGAGACACCGGCCAACCCTACCCTGGCCTGCATTGATATCGAAGCATTGGCAAAGCTTGCCGAGCGATATGATGTTGAGCTTGCCATTGATAACACTTTTGCTACACCCTATGGACAACAGCCATTGAAGCATGGGGCAGATTTTGTCATTCACTCCACTACAAAGTTTCTCAATG
>JAUILM010000419.1 GCA_030432855.1 Bacteroidia bacterium | reverse complement strand
TAGATCTGTGACATTGCTAGGTAATGTAGCAAAGGAAGGTGAGATGGATTCCATTACACTTGGTTCTCAGCATATTGTCAACGTATTACTGGACGAATCAGATGACCGCCCAGTTTGGGTTCAGGCGTGGGGTGGTCCCAATACCATTGCCCGGGCATTGAAGACTATAGAAGAAGAACATCCTGAGAAAATGGAAATTGTAGCTCATAAACTCCGGTTGTTTTTGATATGGGAGCAAGATTCGACCTATCAGTCTTACATTCGTCCACATTGGGAGAAATACAATATTCCTACAATTATCAGTGATCAATTTTGGGCTATTGCCTACCAATGGGATAAAGTCATGCCTGAAGATAAAATCGATTACTTCAAAGTAAACTGGATGAAAACGAATATTCTGCAAGGACATGGCCCACTATGCTCTTTATATCAGGCTTATCAGGGCGGCAATGATAACGAAGGCTGGGGAGCGGGTAGCCCAAAGCAGAAAGGCTCTTTTCGATCGGAAGGTGATTCACCCGCCTTCTTACACACTATCCCCACCGGATTACGTAATATGGAATCTCCTGATTTTGGTGGATGGGGTGGCAGATATGCACTTGTCAGGGAAAATACGTGGCTAGACCCCGTTCCTTTCGAGAGTTACGAATATCCCGAAGGTAGGTGGTACACCAAATCAGCATGGGGAAGAAATTACATGAGGTCCGATTACCCTGAGAATCAGGACCAGATGAACCTGTATTTTAAACCTCTGACACGTTGGGCAGATGCCATACAAAACGACTTTGCCGCCCGCGCAGACTGGTGTGTAAAAAGCTTCAAAGATGCCAATCATCAGCCAGTGGTACAGCTCAATCATAAAGCTGATCTTCTGGCCAAACCCGGTGACATTGTTAGGCTCAATGCAAAAGGCAGCTATGACCCGGATAACGATAAATTGTCTTGTAAATGGTGGCAATATGAGGAGGCTGATACTTACAAGGGAACAGTAAAAATCAATTTGCCGGAAAGGTTTAATATCGACTTTACAATTCCTGCCGATGCTAATGAAGGAGAAACTCTACACATCATCTGCGAAGTGCGTGACAATGGCACACCCAACCTGACTCGATACAAGAGAGTGATTATAACGGTAAAATAAAATTATGAATAATTGAAAGAATTTATCGCGAAGCAAACTTCTAATCACAATGACTATGTTAATCGTTTCGTCTCCCTATTCCCAGCAACTGGTATTTCCCACGGCTGAAGGCTATGGAAAATTCGCCAAACGTGGTACAACAGGCTGCATAACGCATCCCCCCGTCGACTTGAGAAGATATTTATTACTTTGAAATGATATAATGAAAGAACAAGGTTTAGGCCTTAGGCCAGAACTCGGCAGGGCGGCCCATGCACCCGGGACGTTGTAGCAAATAAAAGATTGACAAATGTTAATGGATTTGAGATCAGGGTCATCAATCTTTGTGGAGAATTGATAACAAAGAAAGATGAAAGACTTATCAAGTATTCTCACACAAGGATTTAACGTAAATAACATTAATCCGCTTTGGTACCTCGCATTTGGGGTAAGTACCATGACCATAACTCACATGACCTTTAGTATTGAAGTCATGGCTTGGGTGTCAAGTGTTCCATTTTTACTTTATCTAAGTATCACACAAGGCTGGAAGTCAAGATTAGCCTTTTTTCTCGCCTTGGTTTTGGCTTGGTCCCTGGTTGTAATGAAGATTATTAGCGATCCAATTCCATTGATGCTGGTCTTTCTCTACTCGATTCCAATTAGTTTATTTCACCTGCCTGGATACCTGATATGGAGTAACTTTAGGAATCAAAAATATGCGTTGTTTCTATTTCCTGTCATCATGATCATTATGGAATGGATTCAATACACCTTTACACCTCTTGCCAGTTGGGGAGTAGCTGCATATACCATGCACGATAATGTATCACTTATTCAAACAGTATCCTTGTTTGGTTTGGCAGGACTAAGCTTTTTGATTTATTGGGTTAATGTCTCGCTTGCTAGTATCATAGTCAAAAGAAAAATCTCTATTTCAACATTTCAGCTCCCGTTAATTATGCTGTTCCTTTTAATTGCTTTTGGATCCATCCGCTACGACATGAGCAAAGGCAATGGTATTGACGGTGTAACTGTTGCCGCAGTTGGAACAGACTCGAAAGCAAGTGGTTTGCCATTGCCATCTAAGGAAAGTACGGAACATACTAGAACGGCATTATTTAGACTAACCAAAACTGCAGCAGACGGCGGCGCTAAAATAATATCATGGAACGAAGCCGCCATATTTATAATGCCTGAAGATGAGAATGAATGGATTAACTCCATCAAGGAACTAGCTGCTGCACTCAATATCACTTTGGTAGCTTCTTATGTGACACCCATTTCACAATCTCCCTTGAAGTATGAGAACAAGTACTAGTTTATCGATTGGTCAGGAAACATTACGCATACATACCTCAAGCATCAACCCGTACCAGGAGAACCAGCTGTGCAGGGGAAGTCGCCTTTAAAAGTTGTTGATATAAAAGGAACAAAAGTCGCAGCCGCAATTTGCTATGATTATGATTTTCCGTATCTGGCAAAAGGGTATGGTGCAATAGGAGCAGATATGGTTATTCTTCCGTCAAGTGATTGGAGAGGCATTGACCCTCTTCATACAGAAATGGCAGCCTTTAGAGCTGTCGAGCAAGGTCACTCGATTCTTCGTTCAACGCGTTTTGGGCTCTCTGCAGGAATTACACCGTACGGTGAAATGGTTTCACAAATGAGCAGTTTTGACAATAATGATAAAATCATGTATTCCCAACTACCTACCAAAGGTGTCACTACATTATTCTCAGTTATTCAAGATAGCTTTGTCTACCTGTGTATTGGATTCTTACTGTCGTTTATGCTTATTGCTTCTCGATCAATACATAAATTAAAACCTGTAAAAAAAGATCAATTATCTTAAGTCAGGCAAACAGACTGTATATTTTGAGTTATCTTGAGAAAAGAATGAAACTGCCAGTCGTCAGGGGATTCATGTTGGGACCTGTTATCTTTTTCGTCTCACAATTTGCAAATGCCCATCCTACAGGAAATATGATCACTGTTGGAGAAAGTGTCTTATGGTCCTACATAAATCCCATAAATGATTTGAACCATTACGCTTGTGTAATGATTTGGACTAAAGGTACTGACCCCAGGGTATATATGCAATCTGACCATGCCGCCAGTGACTATATGCTGTATAATAAACAGGAAGTAATTTATATCATTGAAAGGAAGTTTTTACGGACTTCAGATGAATTTCAGGTAAGAGTTTTAAAATCTGAGATTGGCAGAGAGCCTATCATTATATGGGATTGGTTTGAAGATGATTATAGGATTGGAGAGGGTGGCTTTTTTATGCTTTCAGATCATGAGATGATTTTTGGTAAATATCCTAATATATATGTCTTAGAAAAAGGAGAAGAGGTAACGAAGTACTTCGAATTTGAGCATCCAATAAAGAGAATCAGGGCAGTGGAAGATGATCAAATCCTTTTACTGGGAGATAGTTCTTGCTACTTAGTACGTAAAAATGGTACTGTTGTTAGGCGATGGCATGAATTAATAGATCAAGAGGTGGTGAATGCCCCCATGAACCGAAATCAGGTATTTGACGCCGATTACTCTGATGGGGAGTTATTGTTTTCTTACTGGGGAAGGAGGTCTTTTGACCTAATCGATGCCGCTGGAAATCATCAAATCATATTGCAACAGGCTGATCCGTTAATACCGCATTGGGTAACATTTTGGAATGGTGAGAAATTGCTATTTTCATCCAGCTTTATCTTTGATGGAAGCACGCCTGAGCCTCATTTACTTCTATTCAGCTCACAGGGTAGCCATCGTGCAATCTGGAGTACACAATAGAGGGTCTTAAAGGTTTAGTGTGTAAATATCGTTTGCATTATGGCGAGAACGAATCATCGAGGTTTGTAGGCAGATACAATGGCAAAGAAAAGATTCAAGCAGATATTTAGAGTAGTACTATTTCTGGGCACTGCTATCTCTCTGTTTTTTGTTCCATGGCTTCTAGTAAAGGCCTGGATACTACCCCTTCCAGACACTATCCAGGAGCAGCTGGATGAGGCTATTGGGCATGGATTTGATGGAATGATCGTCTATATAGACCAGGCAGGCAAACCACCTCAGCATTTCGCCGCCGGCTGGCACAATAGAGAATCCAGGATTCCGGCCAAACCCCATGCTCTGTTTAAGATTGCCAGTATCAGTAAGTTATACGATGCGGTGGCAGTTACCAAGTTGGTAAGTGCCGGAAGGCTTTCACTGGATAAAACTATTATTGATTATCTACCAGAACTTGAGGGACGAATAGAATATGCTGACGAAATCACTTTGAGACTGATGATACAGCATAGAAGTGGCATGCCCAATTTTACGGATGCTCCCAATTTTTGGGGAAATCCCACTGAGACCTATGAAGAAAGCCTGGCATTGATCCTGGACAAGCCGGCGAATTTTGAGCCGGGGAAGGACTATGAATACTGTAATACCAATTATCTGCTGATCAATAAAATCATGGATGATGTGTTGGGATATGAGAACTTTCAATTCATTCGAGAGGAAATATTAAGACCACTAGATCTTAACCATACTTTCGGATCACTAAGTGAAGTGCATCTGGATGATGTGATGAGTGGTTACCATGTGGGGTATCCTCACGATTTAAAAGCAGACGAACACGGTATGTTGGCCACAGCACAGGATGTGGGTGTTTTCTTAAGGGCCTTGAACGATGGATCATTGTTTGGACCAGGAGAACAGGAAATTTATTCCTCCATTTATGAGTATGAACATGGCGGGTGGGTACCCGGGTACCAAAGTTTTGCAAAATACCACAAAGACCTTGATGCGGTAATCGTTGAATTTTATAGTACTACGGATCCCAAGCTGTATAATTGGAACCTATCTGAGATCATAAACAGCAGGATTGTTAAAATATTGAGCAGATAAGCCAATATTTACCTGTTCCAATGGTTCTGGAAGTTGACATCAGTGAAGAAACATATTTCAATCAGTGGCTACTAAAAGATAGCCAAAACCTATTGAGGGTAGACGGATTTTTTATCTTTGAAGAAATGTATTTTCCTAACCTCTTTGAACTCTGACCAGCCAGGTCATGCATTCAGGATATGGAAATGATCCTCTATTTATTTACATGCTTTTTTGTACCATTTAGCTATACGTCCGGACTCTTTTTTCCACTGATGACACTGATAATAGTGATGACGAAAGCAGTTGGATGTAATTTGTTGCAGACGCCGACATTAAGATGTTTTAATATTGTTGACTTCCTATGAGAAAACCCTTTAGAAGAGATTTACTAATATCGATTTCAGTATTCCTTTCGATGATTTTTTTACTTGTCTCTTGCAGAGGAGAAAGATCCGACTCTACGCACAGTGTTGAAGTTGAGAAATCAAAATCCGGGCAAGACTATCAATGGTCAGAGGCAGAAGGCAAAGAATTTCACCGGCAGATAATGCAGAATATTACTACATCTGAGGCCTGGAAGGAGCGTGCTGCCGAAATACGCCGACAGAT
>JAUILM010000418.1 GCA_030432855.1 Bacteroidia bacterium | reverse complement strand
GGCCCTGTTAGGGCAGGCACTTGGTGCGCTAAGTGACAGACAAAGGGAGGCAATTTATTTGAAATACTATAAGGAGATGGAGTATAGTGAAATCTCAGAGGTCATGGGAATCAATTACCAAAGTGTAAGAAATCTGATTTTTAATGGCCTGAAAGCGCTACGAAAATCTATGGTTCTTATCCTGGTGCAGATTTTTTTGTGGTTGGTATGAGTACACAGGATACATAATGGTCTTATTTAGTTATGAACATGAGGATGTATTTGGCTTTGACATTTGTCCTGCTGTGGATGACCTCTTGTGAGAAAGAGACGGCCTCTGACGAAAACTACATCGACAGTGATCTGACCCCATACTTTGAAAACTTTGTGGAGGAGGCTGCTAAAAGAGGGGTTGACCTGGAGTTGATGCGGGATATGGTGTCTGGATATATTGAAGATATTGATGATGGTTCGGTCTCTGGACAATGTCGTCATGATGCAGATGCTCCGGATAAGGTCATCATAGATCGTACATTTTGGAGGACGGCAGGTACCAGCCGGAAGGAGTTTTTGGTGTTTCATGAGCTGGGACATTGTATGCTGGGCAGGAGCCATATTGACACAAGAGACTCAAATGGCTTCTGTGTAAGTATCATGCACAGCAGTAGTGATGTTTGTACAAATGGTTATAGTTATAGTACCAGAGCAGAATATCTCGATGAATTATTTTCTAATTAAGTGGGTTTCAATAGCTGAGTCATGCGACAAAAATATTTGACATATAGTGTTGAGGAGCTGGCGATGGACCAACCATTTATCGATTGGTGTAGCGGGAAAAGCCCTTCCGAAGACACTCAGTGGCAGGAATGGCTCGAGCAGCATCCTGGTATGAAGGATAAGGTTCAGGAAGCAGCTACTCTTATTGAAAGTGTACGGATCGAACCGATTGATTCGGGAGATAGGAAGGCAGCACTGTGGAATCGCATAGACCAGACTATAGAATCGATGGATCCCACCCCCCAAATTGAAGTCCGCGAGCGAAAGATGAAAATTTGGTGGGCTGCTGCAGCCGTCCTCTTGATTCTGGTGGCAGTACGTTTTTTGCTTCCCACCGATGATGTAATCAAAACCCAATATGCCCAACAAGTAGCTTATGTCCTACCGGATGGTTCCATAGCGCATCTCAATGACGGTTCATCGATTCGATTGCGATCCAGTCGATTTAATGAAAATCGTCAATTACGATTACAGGGAGAGGCGTTCTTCGAGGTCGAGAAAGGCTCAACATTTATAGTGGAAACTCCCAACGGTTCGGTAGAAGTATTAGGTACCAGCTTTAATGTTTATGCCCGGGGAGATGCCCTGGAGGTACATTGTAATACAGGTAGGGTACAGGTGATGACAGCGCAGGATACGACTATCCTTACAGCTGGTAAGCATGTAGTCAGAAATGCAAGTGGAGGACTGATCGAAGGGGAATTTAATGTGAGCAGTGAAGGTGATTGGACCGATGGTAAATTTGAATTTAAGAATAAACCACTGAGTCGGGTGTTTTCAGAATTGGAGCGCCAATATGATATGAAGGTCAAGCTCGACGAAAGCATTGGTGATGAATTGTATACCGGTTTTTTTAATGATCATAATCTTGACAGCGCCTTATACAATATCTGTTGGCCACTTGAACTCAGATATGAGATACGTGAAAAAGAAATAATTATCAGTAATTAGTAATACAGTGTATTGGCATGTGTAGATACCTGTACAGCGTCATACTATTTTCTATTCCATTTATCCTGGCGGGGCAGTCCCCGCCTTTTGTCTTTGATGTAGGGGAGCATGATGATCTGGGTGATATTGTGGAAAAATTGGAGGCAAGAAGCTGGCATTTTGCCTATTCTCCGGATCAACTTTCTCTTCGTCCTCAACGTACAGGAACCATAAGGTCCGAATCAATTCAGGATCTCTTTACTAGTCTCTTTGGCAATCAGGTAGAATTGCATGTAATGGATGACCACCAGATCCTGTTGCGGAAGCAACGTCAGGATGCCATGACTTCCACGACAATCAAGATAAGTGGAAAAATAGGAAATGCTGATCTAAGTCCCATCCCTGATATTTTGATTTATGACGATAGGTATAGAGCCGAAACTATTTCTGATGAATCCGGTGCTTTTGAACTGGAAATCAGAAATGATGTTCAATTCATCTGTTTTCAGGGGTTGGGATATATACTAAAGAGAGTTCCTGTAGAAGAGATAAAGCAGGGCCAGGTAGTCACCTTGTCCTCCGTTCCACTGATTTTTGACCCGGTTTTAGTGATGGGACGCCTGCCAGCCCTGGAAGTTTCTGACATTTCATATGGCTTGCATGCAGATCGGTACAATATCAGCTCACCGGCACTTTCCATTTCTTCGCATGATGTAGTGCGTTCATTCCAGCTGCTACCGGGGGTGACCGCACATGACGATCTAAATGCAGGACTTGCTATCAGAGGAAGTGAGAATGCTTCAACCCTTATGCTTTTGGATGGTATACCCATTTACAAGGCAGATCATTTTTATGGAATATTTAGCAGTATCAACGGAGCATACGTCAATGAAGCCACCCTCTACAAGAATGGATTGCCTGTCCAATATGGCGGGAAGACAGGAGGACTGTTAGAGATGCGTTCTCCTCAGCAAAATGCCGGTTTGTCGGGATCTGCAGAGATAAACTTGCTGGCGTCTTCAGTCTTCGTCAATACACCACTCTCAGATCAACTCTCACTATTAGTAGCCGGTCGAACTTCATATTTGAAAAATAATGGTGCGGGTGTCTTCGATTATCTTGACGATAGAGTGCAAAATTATCAGGAAGAGCTAAGTAATCTGACTCGAAGGGAAGTCTTTAGTGTACAACCGGACTTCAACTACGGTGACCTAAATAGTAAGCTTATATTCAGGCCCTCCAAACGGACGTCTCTGGACCTCAACTTTTTTTATAGTGAGGATCAATTTGAGAATGGATATAACATTGATTATTTATCGCGAGGGCCTTTTCTGGAGTCTTCCAACAGTGAGATTTTTAGAAGTTGGGAATCATGGAATAACCTGGGAGGCAGTATTAACCTGGATACTAAATTGGGTGGTGATTGGCGGCTGGAAGGTAATGCCTACTATTCTCAACATGAAAATCAGGGAGGTGTAGAGTCTCTGCTGGATCGCCGGGTGAATGATCAGCTGCTCTCCTCATCGTTCACTAATTTTCAGGACAATAGTGTATCTGACCTTGGTAGCATCATTAGTTTAGTGAAAACCAGTGCATCGTCTGAAACCCGGTTGGGACTATCAGTAAAGCGCCAGTCAGTCCTATTTTCACTTCAGGAGGATCAGACAAATTTGGTCCGTAGAGATCAGGCTGCCAATGAATTCAGTCTGTTTGGGTCAAAGAAATATCATTTCGATAAACTGAATATTCAAATTGGGTCCAGACTAAATTACTATACGGGGACTGAAGGTTTGTATCTGGATCCTCAGTTCAAACTATCGTATAAAAGCACCAATGACTGGACTTGGAAAATGTCTTACAGCTATATGCATCAGTATGTGCGTGAGATCTCCTTTGAAAACAGGTTGGGCAATACTACTGACTATTTCATTATTGCGGATGATGAATATCCGGTGAGTGCCTCGAGTAATATCATGCTGGGATGGTTATTTAAGAAAAATGAATGGACACTGGATGTAGAGTTTTATAACAGAAATATCTCAGGTGTATTGGAGTTTGCCCGACCTGAGCTTGGTTTTAAAAATACCATTGGTCCTCCAAGAGACCGTTTTTATCAGGTTTTTGCAGGGGATGGAAAAGTGCAGGGAATGGATGTGTTGCTTCAATATGCCAGGCGAAATTATCAGGGTTGGATATCGTATACTTTGAGTAAAAGTACCCGGAGCTTTAATAGTATCCGTAGAGGGACTGCTTTTCCAGCGGAGGATGACCGACAACATCAGTTAAGCCTGGTAAATTCATATGCTATTGGAATGTTTGAATTCTCGGCTAATTATGTCTTTGCTAGTGGTCGTCCATATCTGGATCTGACTCAAATTGGAGAAAATAATCAGCGCAACGGTTTAGATCCTGATCGGTGGATCAATCGTCTCCCTAGTTACAATCGATTTGACGTAGGAGTAGATTATAAATTTAATATACTGGGGCATCAGGCAAAAATCGGTGCATCTTGCTTTAATTTGTTTGATAGTCAAAATGTGAAGTACTTACAGTATGTCTATTCTATACCTACGCAAAGTCGAAATGCAGGTCCCTTAAATACCATTGTCGGTACAGAAACTGCATTGCTGAATCGCACCTTCAATATGAGTTTTAGTATTGATTTCTAAAGTTGAAGACTTAGACTTCGATTTTATTTCCCTCTGTTCAGAAAGATGATTTTATCTTTTATCTTCTGTCGAGATTTAAAAAAAAGGGAAATATGAGAGTGCGATATTTTGTGCTGGGATTGATTGTTTTTAATTTCAGTATTACTTCAGCAATCAGTCAGACAGATACTATTCCAGTACGAGGCTTCTGTATTGGTGGACCTTCTTCTGAGGATGTTGATCAGTTTACTGAGTTTATTGAAGAGGTTTTGGTACCGGCCAATATCAATACCCTGATTGTCCGTATCAATTATAATTATCAGTTCAAGTCTCATCCGGAGATGGTGGACGAGGGTGCTTTGTCAGAGCGACAGGTCAAACAAATAGTGGAGACATGCCGGGCTGGAAATATCCGCCTGATTCCATTAATCAATTTATTCGGTCATCAATCCTGGGCTAGCAATCTTGGAAAACTACTAGAAGTATATCCGGAGTTCGATGAGACTCCTGATATCGAACTGCCCGAGGAGTATAAATGGCCCAATGAAGATGGATTGTATTGCAAAAGTTATTGTCCTCTCCATCCTGAGGTACATAATGTTGTATTCGATCTTGTGGATGAGCTCATAGAAGTCTTTGAGGCAGATGCGGTACATACGGGAATGGATGAAGTGTTCTATATCGGATATGACAATTGTCCCAGGTGTGTGGGTAGAGATAAAGCGAAATTGTTTGCAGGTGAAGTAACGAAGATCAGAAATCATTTGGCCCAAAATGGGAAATCTCTGTGGATCTGGGGTGATCGCCTGTTGGATGGAAGCATTACCGGCCTGGGTATGTGGGAAGCCAGTATGAATAATACGCATCAGGCCATTGATATGATACCTACAGATGTCGTGATCTGCGACTGGCACTATGAGCGAGCCGAACCCACTGCACCATATTTTGCCTTGAAGGGGTTTGACGTGATCACATGTCCCTGGAACCGACCGGAAGTGGCTACCCAACAGTTGGATGATTTTATTGCATTTCGGCAACATGCCAATCCAAAACTAGGTGCACGATATCAGGGGATGATGCAGACTATCTGGTCCTCCTTTGGTCCTTTTTATGAGGCTTATCAGGAGGAGCCCTCAGATGAAAATAACCTGTATAAGTCTGTCATTTGTTTTAAGGCATGGATCGCAGCAATGAGAGAGTTGGATTAGCCAGGTATTTGTTTCTCCGACTTGATGCAATGTTACAAGATTTTTTAACTTTGCCGTCCCTTTAAAAGAAAGGGGATCAGGGGCCTTAGCTCAGTT
>JAUILM010000417.1 GCA_030432855.1 Bacteroidia bacterium | reverse complement strand
AAGATTGAGCAATTTGTGAAAGATGTAGAAGTCTAAATAAGAGGTATGCAAGAAGAACAACATACAGGGAAGGAACCATCCATTCTCAAAAAAATTGGGAATAAGGATCCATTTAAAGTGCCCGAGGGGTACTTTGAAGACCTTTCAGGTGCCATAATGGATAAGGTCAATACAGCGCAGGAAGCATCGAGAGATGAGGGTAAGATCAGACGATTGAATGCATCATGGAGGAAGCCTCTAAGCTATGCCGCTGCCATTGCATTGATGTTGATCGTGTCTCTCTTTCTTTTACAGAACCGACATAGCAACGATGCGATTGCTGAAGATTGGGTGCAAGAGATTTCCCTGGAAGAGATAGAATCCTATGTATTGGAAAACCTGTATGAGTTTGAGGAGGATGACTTTCTCCGTGAAGATCTACACCTGGAGACTGATATTCTGGAAGGATCCTTCGAAGAAGGAGAGCTGGAATCTTTACTGCCCGAAATGCTGGATGATATCGATATGGAGACTATAGAAAGCATGTTATGACTAACAATTGATGACTTTAAAAACTTAATCTGATGAAACGATATATAATGGCTTTGACTTTTGTGACCATTGCTCTAGTAGCACTGGCACAAGATGGACGACTTCAGGATCGTATTGAGGCACAACGAATTGCATTTATCACTGAGCAACTTCAACTGACCCCACAGGAAGCTCAGCAGTTTTGGCCCGTATATAATGAGTATAGAGATAAAGAAATAGCACTTAATAAGCAGAAGGTGCCTGCCAGGGGAATGGGCTTAATGAGTGACCAGGAGGCTGCTGATCACCTGGATAAGGTTTTGGACATTGAGCAACAGGTCTTGACGGCAAAAATTGACTATACCAATCAATTGAGAAGCATTCTCACCCCAAGAAAAATCCTCAAACTATATGCTGCCGAACGCCAATTTAAGGAGCGCTTACTGCGCATCATGAACCAACGCAGAAATGCCGGAAACAGGAACTGAGAACTAGTCTTATCCAGAGGGCGAGATGTAAGAAAATAAGTAATTTTTGCGGTAATGGACTTATCAGAAACCAGGCCACTGATACTCAATCAAATAGAAGAAAAACCGCGTTTTATAACTACTATAACAATTACATACGAAGCGGTAATTTTACCATGATTACATAGTTTTATCGTGGCAAAATGTGGGAAAGAAAGCCAGGCACAACCGTACGTAAAAATACTATTATGATATGGTCAGTGAGATACACATAGTAGTTGAATTTAATACCACGTAGGGAACTCAAAATTTAACACAATAAGGTCTGATGATTAGATGTCATATATTTCTTCATGTGTTAGAATAGGTTAAAGACACTAAGTCTTACAATTTAAAGAAGTTATAATATTTAAGTTGTTGTAAGACTGTAGATTACTCTTATTAGAATTAATAGTAATTCAAGAAAAATAAGCCCGTTAGAGACGAAAAAAGAGGGGGGATTGTATACGTGCAGTGGTGATTATTTGCTTATTTTATGGCGTAAAGCTAAATCCCCCTTGGTAACATGAAATATAATTCCGATCAAGACCATTCGCTGATTCTGTTAGTGAATGAATTTGAGACAATGTCACAGGAAGGAAATGTCAGCTTTTTAGAGGAACAAGATTTTTTAAAACTGATCAACTACTACGAGAAGGAATTCTTGTTTGAGAAGGCCATTGAAGTAGCCGATCACGCTTTGAGCCAGTATAGCTTTTCAGCGGATTTTCACATCAAGAAGGCACAGCTCTTTCTTGCAACGAGAAACTCTGAAAAAGCGATGTCGATTTTAGACCAGGCAGAAGTATTTGCACCTGCTGAACTGGATATCCATCTACTCAGAGCAAAGATCTTAAGTTCCTTGGGACAGTACACGAAAGCGTTGCAATTAATAGGTAGAATTAAAGGCAAGGCAAGTAGTGAAGAGCTCAGTGACATTTACCTATGCGAGGCTCAGGTGTTTGAATGCTTGAAAGAGTATGATAACATGTTTGAGAGCCTGAAAGAATCACTACATCATAACCCAAACAATGAAGAAGCGCTAGAGCGGGTTTGGGTTTGTACTGAACTGACGAAGAAGTATAAGGAGAGTATACTTTTCCACAAAGAGATAATCAACAAACAACCCTATTCATATCTCGCCTGGTACAATCTGGGACATGCTTATTCATGTACCAGAAAATACGAGGAAGCCATTGAGTCGTATGAGTACTCATTCATTATCAACGAAGAGTTTGAGTTGGGGTATCGAGATTGTGCTGATCTTTGTTTTCAGACCACTAACTATCACAAAGCACTTGCCTTCTACAAGGAAGCGTTGGAGTTATTCGGTCCGGACTCTGATTTGCTGGCGGATATTGGAGAGTGTTATTTGAAGATGGAGGACTTCACAAATGCGAAGGACTACTTTAATAAAGCTTCTAAACTGGACCCTTATAACGATGAGGTGTACTTCTACCTCGGTACCTGTCACGCACGGGAAGATCGTTGGCTCAGTGCTATCAACGCTTACTTTAAAGCGATTGAAATAGAAGATAGACGAGAAGAGTACTTTAGCCATCTCGCACTCGCTTTTTCAAAAGTTGGAGAATTTGCCAAAGCCCACTATTATTATTTGAAAGCCACCGAGATTGGACCTGAACAGTCCGAAATCTGGAAGGACCACGCTACATTCCTGCTTAAACTTGGAGAACCTGAAAAGGCTTTGGAAGTGCTGGAAGAGGGTGAGTACAATGCGGTGGGACCTGAGTTGTCATATTGTAAAGCAGCCTGTCAGCTGTCCATGGGCAACAAGAAGGATGGAATGGAAACCTTACGCCTGGCATTGATAGACGATATCAAATTGGCACCTATTATTTTTGAAATATTACCCGAGTTAAAAGAAGATGTACCCGTACATCAGCTGATAAACTACTATATGACGGAAGTCATGTAGATGAATTGAATCCGAAAAGAAACAGAAAAAGGCGGTCTTTGTAGATCGCCTTTTTTCGTCTATATATATTAGTGTGCTTCCAGCCAGTCATTGCCAACACCCATGCCCACTACGATAGGGACTTTGAGATTGGGTATTGCATTCTTCATTTGCTCTTCCACGATCATCTTGAGTGTGTCTAATTCGGGTTTGTAGACATCAAATACCAATTCGTCATGGACCTGTAGGATCATTTTTGACTTCAGCTGATCTGCCTGCATAGCGTCAAAGACTTTGATCATTGCCAGTTTGATCATATCCGCTGCAGTACCCTGAATGGGTGTGTTGATAGCTATTCGTTCGGCCCCACTACGCAACATGCCATTCCTTGAATTAATGTCACGGAGCTTGCGCCTTCGACCCAACATGGTTTCTACGTAGCCCTTTGTTCTGGCGAAATCGACGGTGGAATCCATATAGGACTTCAACCCGGCATATTGCTTGAAGTACTGTTCGATCAGTGCCTTAGCCTCCGTACGTTTGATGCCCAACTGTCTTGACAGGTTGGTGGATCCGGCACCATAGGTTATGCTGAAATTTACCGTTTTGGCATTCCGCCTTTGGTCATCAGTTACCTCTTCATATGGGACGTCATATACACGTGCCGCAGTAGCCCGGTGGATATCCTGCCCTTTCTGAAAGGCCTCCAGCATGGCCTCATCACCACTGATTTCAGCGATCAGACGAAGTTCTATTTGTGAGTAATCGGCCGAAAGCAACACATGATCAGCATCTCCAGGTACAAACGCCTTCCGGATTCTTCGACCTTCCGGCGTTCGGATGGGGATATTTTGCAGGTTGGGATTGTTAGAACTGAGACGTCCCGTGGCCGCCAACGCCTGATTGAACGAACTATGAATTCGATTGGTCTTGGGATTGACCATTAAAGGAAGGGCATCTACGTAAGTGGACTTCAATTTTGAGTACATCCTGTGTTGAAGTATATCTGCTACGATTTCATTATCCTGTGACAGCTCATTCATTTTATCCTCGTCAGTAGAGTATTGTCCGGTACGAGTGCGTCGCCATCTGTAGGGTATCTTCAACTTGTCAAACAATATCTCGCCGACCTGTTTGGGCGAGGCAATATTGAAATGGGTACCCGCTATTTTATAGATTTTACTCTCTTGTTCCAGGATCAATTCCTGTAGTTCCTGAGAATAGTCTTTAAGATATTGCTGATCCAGGTTTACTCCGGTGAATTCCAGATCCACAAGCACCTTAATCAAGGGTTCCTCTATGTCCAGATATAACTTCTCAAGTTTTTCATTTCGGAGTTCCTGAAACAAGTACTCATGGAGCTGAAGTGTGATATCTGCATCTTCCGCCGCATAATCCCGCACTTTTTCCGGATCAGCCTGGCGCATAGTAAGTTGACTAATGCCTTTCTTACCAATGAGCGTCTGGATCTTTACGGGTTCATAGTTGAGGTATGTCTCTGAAAGGTAGTCCATCGAGTGTTTCATCTCAGGCTCTAACAGATAGTGACATATCATGGTATCATGATAGGTACCCTTCAATTCGATATCGTACCACTTTAATATGAGCGCATCGTATTTGATGTTCTGACCAATCTTAACAATGTTCTCATTTTCAAATACCGTCTTGAATCGGTTAAGAATGGCGCGGATGCCTTCCTCTTCATAGGGTACAGGTACCCAATATCCTTTGCCCTTCTCTATGGAAAAGGAGATACCCATGAGCTCCGCTTCATTCGCATCCAACCCCGTTGTCTCAGTATCAAAGCAGATTAGTGTCTGGTGGTTCAGGAGTTCGGCAAGGTCCTCCAGGTCTTTATCGGACTCGATCAATCGATACTCGTGTGGTGTATTCTTGATGTTTTTATCGGCCATCGCCGGGGCCTTCTTAGGAGCTTCCTTTTTGACCTTAGTTCCAGTGCTTCTGGCTGATCCTCCAAATAGTTCCTGCTGACCTCCACTCTGAGCTTGCTCCCCTAAGATGCTTTGAGATAAGGTTCTGAATTCCAGCTCTTTAAAGATTTCCCCTAGCTTTTCTCGATTGAGGGGACTCAGTCTGAAATTCTCTTCGTGAAACTCCACAGGACTTTCAATATCAATCGTGGCAAGTTTCTTGGACAATAGCGCCTGGTCGGCAAATTCTATCACCCTCTCTTTTTGCTTTCCCTTTAATTCATCGGCATGGGCAATCAGGCCTTCGATAGTATCATACTTATCAAGAAGCTTGGATGCAGTTTTAGGACCAATCCCGGGTATACCGGGTATATTATCTACACTATCGCCCTGTAGCCCCAGCATATCAATCACCTGATCGATCCGTTCGATATTCCAATTGGCGAGAATTTCCTTTTCCCCCATAATGTCCACACCATTCCCCTGACGGGACGGTTTATACAGGTAGATGTTTTCTGAAACCAGTTGGCCAAAGTCCTTGTCAGGTGTGACCATGTAAACGGTAAACCCTTCTTTTTCAGCTTGCTTGGATAGTGTACCTATAATATCGTCCGCCTCATAACCCTCCTTTGTGATAATGGGGATGTTGAATCCTTCGATTATCGAGCGGATGTACGGCATGGCAATCGTAATGTCTTCGGGCTGAGCCTCCCGATTTGCCTTGTATTCCGGATACCACTCATGGCGAAACGTATCTCCTGAGATGTCGAAGGAAACGGCAATA
>JAUILM010000416.1 GCA_030432855.1 Bacteroidia bacterium | reverse complement strand
CGGGATCAGTTTCTGTATTGGTATGGTTCTCTTGACAAACCCAACGATTCCTGTCTGACTAAACATGAGATTATTCAGGTACTGATATTTAACCGCCTGAGATCTGTTTCTATTGACATCAAGATCAATTTTCCTGTTACAGTCAACCTCAAGAAAATTCAAAATTGATTTCAGGTACTTCTTCGGTTCAGCAAATACCTCCTCGTATAAGAGTATTGATATGGACTCCCTGTCCAAATCACCCCACAAACTACTAACATGTTTATGATACAATCCATGATCAAGGTAGGCATATCTATGCTTATCTTCATCTACAATTTTTCCCGCCAATTCATCTGCTATTGCATCTGAAAATGCACGAGTTTCCTGACCAAGACGCCGGAAATACTTATAAGCACTCCATGCACGATCAATCGGATTTCTTAATAATAAGAGATAACGACAGGTAGGATTATATTTCAGAATTCTTGCTCCAAATTCATTCTCACAGTAATAATTGACTCCACCCTGTAAAACTATTCTTTGCCCTTTCCAATCCGAATAAAAAGAGTGTAGATGTTCAAGACCTTTATTGTAAAATTCTGATCGACTAAAAAAGTGATAATCCTTCATCACGACAGGTGCATAAATATCTGGATGTTGAGAAAGCCAGTGCCAAATAGTAGTAGTACCTGACTTTTGAGCACCAATTAACACCGTATTTATTCTACTTTTCAAAAAGTCGATATTTTCTGGAAGTCTTTATCAAACAGCAATCTTTCAAAAAACTCCTCGTAATCATTTGTAATGACCTTCACTGAAAATTCCTTTGATCTTCTTTGTCTCAATAGAGCATCTTCACTATTACTGTCCCTACTCAAGGTATCTACAATGGCATTTTTAAGAGAGTCCAAATCGTTAACCGGAACTAACTGGCCATACTTTCCTCCATCGAGTATCTCAGATGGTCCACTGCGACAATCAGTTGATACAACAGGTATCCCAGATGAAAGTGCTTCCACTAGCACATTACCAAATCCCTCCCAATCTGAAGACAATACAAAGACATCACTTTTTCTGAAATAATCACAAGGATCTCTAAAGCCGGGCATATGGACTCGATCTTGTATTCCTAAACTACTAATCTCTCTTTCTAGGGCCTCCCTCAAAGGTCCTTCGCCCAATATTGTCAACCGAATATTATGAAATCCATCTTGAATAAGACCATCAACAGCCCTGACCAGAAGCGAGTGATTCTTCTGATCGCTCAATCTACCTATCGCAAGAATTTCTTTTACCTCCGTGCTTCTACTCCCTCCTGTGCAACCCTCATATTGTTCAATCGGATTGTAGATAACAATTACTTTATCTCGCTCCTTCAACAAATCAATGATGCCATTTCTAACACCCTCAGAAACACATACAATTGAATCTGCAATATTGTAAGTAAACAATATTCCATACTTTATGGCAAATCTTCTCCAAAATCCAGATCGTTCCAGGACCAATCTGATGTCATTATGTTCACTAACTACTAGTACTGTTTTATATTTTGCAAATTTACTGGCAATACAAGCTATTATGTTTACATAATTCATTGAAGAAAATAAAATTGAGGGCTTTTTATCATCAATATACCTAGCGATAGCAAAAATATTTCTCGAAATTCTACTATCAGGTAATTCATGTATACTAATATTTGGTGAAAGTCTGCATCGCAATGGGCCATCATGAAGTGCGACCAGAATCGTAACAATCCAGCCTCTACATTGGAGTTCATTAGCTAAGAGCACTATTACCTTTTCAACTCCTCCTCCTCTAAATGAAGGCACCAAAAATGTAATATCTTTAATCAAATTCTTCCCTCTGGATAAAATTCAAACGTCAAAATAGCAATCTCACATCTCATTGTATTTTGCTATCTCCTCCTGATATACCTTCTCCAGGTATGTTCGATCCTCTCTACTCATTTCAGGTTTGGCTCTTTCAATTCTATTCAAAGTTGAAATTACCTTTCCTATTTCCCTTCTGAGTCCAGACGGTATAATTTGACCCACTTTCCTTACCCACATGGGAGGCTCATATATCCAACGTTTGAGCAACTGAAATCTATTTACCTTTGGTGGATTATGATTCACAGGATTCAGAAGTATATTCTGGCTCACTCCTATGAATTTCAAACAGGATTTATATATTTCCTCGGTGTTGCATACAAAATCATCAAACTTTATGACCCTGATATTACAAGATGGAAAATTCCGTCTGTATCGTTCAATTTGTTCATCAAATCTTGCTATCTCCGAATAAAGAAATTTTTTATAATCTTCTCTCATACAAGGAGCCTTCTCCGTTACCCTCCTATTCCTTTCTTCCCTCAAAGCCATTGTAAATGGCAAAGTCTCACAGCCGTTATAATAATGTTGGTAATGAAGAGAGTAGATCATATCTACTGGATTTCTCAACATTATTATGATTTTCGCGTCAGGGTTATAGGCTTTAATATTTACCGCAGCATCCTTTGAGAAAAGGTACCAGGGAGAAGCATCCAGCAACAACTGTCCATTTTTTGCACCTGAGAAGCATCCATTGTATTCGGTCAATGTCGCTATTGTATGAGATTTTATGTCTGTACTAAAATATGATGGCTCCTTTGGCTCTGACAGGAATATATTTGGATGATCATTTAGATAACGAGCTAATGAGGTAGTTCCGCACTTAGGAGCCCCTACAATAAAAATGTCCGTTTTCTCACTCAAATGATTAACCTTTTTCATTAAATATCATTCCTCTTCAAGACTGCATTTAATTCCGACAATCGCACACCTGAAGTAGTACAAGGAAGGATAGTTCATGTGAAAAACAGCCAATATCTTATGACATGGTAATATAAGGATAGTTTTTAGCCTGTTGAAAGCAAGCATTTATCAAGTTGCTAACTGATTATCCTAAAACCCCTTCCAGTAGTCCACAAAACCATCCTTCCAAATCATATATTCAGTCTGAAATTCAAGATTTATTTTATTCACTATCGAGGCGAAATCCCTACCGGACTCTTTCAATAATACCCAGCATTTACCAGCGGGACAATAAATCGATGATTTATATCCCCACTGGTTCATTAAGATTCCCATACTTATATTAGTATGAAAGCTACAATGTACTGGAATACGCAAATAGAACCAATCATCGTCGGAAGGTACGTTCTCTGCTATCACTGTGTGAACTATCATGGAACCGTCACCACTCACTAATCGATTAATTTGATCTAGATCAGATCTACTGGTGATGTGTTCAAAAAACGCGCAACATATTACTGAATTGTAGAGCCTTAAATCAGAAGCATCAACATATATATTCTTCGAGGAGTTTTGCATATAGGGATCATACACGGGCACCGAAATATCAAAATATTTTGATAAAATTGAACTTAATGTTCCATAACCTCCCGCGTAGTCTACCATATTCCCGCAATCAATAATTCCCGCTTTACTCAACACCTTAATCATAAATGCCTGCTCGTAATAAGGTGGTGGATTTCCTTTGCGATTTCCAGTTTTTTTTGCACGCTCACTAAATGAATGATACTGATAATTTAAATTTTCCCATTCCTGATGGTCGAGCTCATAGTGTGTCTTAGACATCGTAAATCCACAGCTTACACACCTAAAGTATTTCACTTCACCAATATCATTCATAAAGGTACAAAATGGTTCTTCCCTATAAACCTTGGAAAAATAATACGCCGCCGAATCACCACATATTAAACACTGCATATTTATCCTATTATTGTCAATAAATCACAAACTAATACCACCACTTTCTTACTCCCCGATGTTACAATTTATAGTATCTCACAAATTATGTCAGTAATTGCTTTAATCTGATCTTCTTTAAGATACGATGAGAGAGGCAGACATAAAACCCTCTTCGAAATACTTTCGGAAATAGGCATCTCCTTATAATTCACGTAAGGCAAGGTATTAAGTGATGGATAGTAATATCGTCTTGGATGATTTCCATTAAGCTTCAAATGTTTCATTGCTTTTAATAGCAACTCCTCTGAACTAAAGAGAACGGGATAATAGTGATAGTTCCAATCGGTCCCTTCCCTAACATGAAATCGTCCAAGATCAGTACTTTCAAGTAGTTTATCATAGATTTCAACAGCATTCCTTCTACGCTCAAGGATTTGAGGGATTTCATCAAAAACAGCAAGACCCATCGCTGCTTGTAATTCACTCATTTTGGCATTAATACCTAGTCCGAAAAAGGCTTCTGTACCATCGTGACCAAAGTTGTGATGATAGAACATTTTCTGGTGCAATTGCTCGTCAGATGACACGAAACATCCACCTTCGCCGGTATGGAAAATCTTGGTGGCATGAAAACTACAGGTACTAACATCACCGTATGTAAAAATACTTTTCCCCATATAATTTACTCCAAAGCAATGTGCCGAATCATAGATAACTTTTAGATTATTCCTCTTCGCAATCTGGTCAATGGCATCGACATCACAAGGATTACCATATACATGTGTTGCGAGAATCGCGGAAGTTTTATCTGTTATAGAATCTTCAATCAACTCAGGATCAATAGTGAAATGTAAAGGATCTATGTCAACAAATACAGGAGTACATCCCTCCCAAACGATCGAGCTTGTTGTTGCGACATAACTAAATGGAGTCGTGATAATCTCACCTCTCAATTCAAGGGCCTTAATTGCGATCTGTATCGGAAGTGTACCATTAGTTGTTAATGTTAATTGACTAACACCTAAATAATTTTTCAGCTTTTCTTCTAACTCCTTAACCAACTCCCCTCGATTGGTGATCCAATTTTTGTCAATAGCCTTCTGAAAATATCTATTAAACACCTTCATGGATGGAATATGGGATTTGGTCACATTAATCATCCTTCCTTGATTTTAGTATGAATATGGGGCGGTTAAGAAACTCACCTAAGTCTTCTCGTCTAGCCATATTGCTAGGACTAGGTACTGAATACTGGAGTTTCCCACTACTATCGTCGGCAATGCCAATGTCCCGTACTTCCCAGTGCTCTTCAACACCACAACTAACGAATTCAATCATTTCATTCTTAGTGCCTTTATCAAATAGGAGATAATTTATGTCCCCCTTCCAACAGTATCCCAATTGCAGTACTAGATAGCTACTCATACTTGCTAAAGTATTCAACTGCTTGATCATCTGTTCTTTAGCCTGTTCGATACCCAAGTTACCATCACCATAATCGTCTCCGACATGATGTAACACATTGAGAAGAAGAGCAATGTCATATTTTTCTATTCCACTTTCATCAAATAAAAAGTAATCTTCTGTAACCTCGATTTTATCTTCACAGTTTAGTAGTTTTGCAGCCAAACGGACAAAATTCGAATGTTCCCTGTTGCCTTCATAGTAATGCACATGGGAAGCTCCTGCATCCAGCATTTCAAAAGAAAAGAAACCTGAGTTTCCACCAATATCAAGAATAGATTTGTTTTCTATACTCAAAGTTTCAAAAATATATTTAAGCCGTTCTGTCTCGAACCTTGATCTAACTGGAAAATCCTGTTGATTTAGCAGTTTCCTTAAATTGCCAGGTAATATCTGATAACTCGAATGCTTACTGACCTGGGCATATAGTGTCTTCAGCTGTTCTATTACCT
>JAUILM010000415.1 GCA_030432855.1 Bacteroidia bacterium | reverse complement strand
GGGTGCCAACGAGGAATCTACGGAACCACCCATGATGGACATCCAGATTGTGGAACCAGATTTTCCGGAATTAATGGGTATGGAACTGGTCGCAGGTGACTGGTCAAAGTGGAAAAATTGGCCGGAGAGCGGACCTGGATTGTCAGAAAGTGGAATGTCAGCTGCCGAGTATCTCGGTAGCCGCCATCGGAAATATTTGATCAACGAGACAGCAATGAAACAGCTGGGATGGCAAGAACCTGAGGACGCAGTAGGGCAGCAGATCTCATGGTCAAATGGTCCATTCGAACTTGCTTATGGGGTGATTCAAGGTGTGGTAAAGGACTTTCATCAAGAGACCCTGCGAAATACCATTGATCCCGTGGTCATGACCTACGAGCCGATTTGGCTCAGGACGTTTCTAATCAAGGTAAATACTTCTGATGTACATAATACTATTGGAAATATAGAGCAAGTTTGGTCAGATCTCTATCCTAATTATGCGCTGGAATATAATTTCCTGGATGACATGTATGATCAATTATATAAGAATGAGCGTGTGCAAATTAATCTCATGTATATATTGAGTGCGCTTGCCGTCTTTATCGCGTTTGCGGGTCTTTTTAGTTTGATCGCATTTTCACTGTACACACGTGCCAGAGAATTAGCCATCCGGAAGATAGTCGGTGCTAATATATGGGATGTCATAAAGCTTATGGGCAGGGATTATGTACCTGTATTTATCATTAGTGCTCTTATTGCTGTGCCCCTTGCATTTTATGGCATGGAAAATTGGTTAAATGATTTTGCGTACCGAATTTCATTGAGCCCACTGGTGTTTATTTTTTCACTGGTTCTCCTGGCTTCTTTGGTAGGAGCTACTATCGCATGGCAGATCCTACGCGCAACCAGAACAAATCCTATGGATATTCTGAGAGAGCAATAGCAAATCAGAGTTTTATAAAAAAAATGGATTTTGATACTTTCAGAACATATTGCCTTGCAAAGAACGGAGCAGAGGAGTCTTTTCCATACCCACGTAAGCCAGATATGCTTGTCTTTAAGGTGAGAGGAAAAATGTTTGCTTGTGCTGATGTTAGTGATTTTGGAATTATTAGGTTAAAATTTGCTCCTGAGCAAGTACAGTCTTTACGTGATTTATTTGTGGAAGTCTCAGAACCGGCTTATCTAAGTAAAAAACATTGGAACCAGATTGATGCAAAGGGTAACTTACGTATATCTCAAATTAAAGCCTGGATTGATGACTCCTATGGGTTAGTGGTTGAAAAGCTTCCAACTAAAAGATAGGAATGCTCTGGATATGAAGATCTAAGGGATTTTAAGTCAAGGTACTCTTCGAATTTTTACTTAAATTGACCTAAGTGCAAATATTTAAGTCATGCGTGGTCAATTACTCTTTTTACTTCTCTTAGGATCCATCTTTTCATGTCAGAATAAAGTGTCAGAGACATATTATTTAGGTGAGGTAGACCTGGATGTGACTGGATCTTCGGAAGCAAAAGAAGCTTTTGAAAAGGGGCTCTTACTCTTACATAGTTTTGAATACGATGATGCACTGACAGCCTTTGAGGAGGCCCAGCAGCTCGATCCAAAGATGGGTATGGCCTATTGGGGAGAAGCTATGACATACAATCACCCACTTTGGTCCCAACAGGATTATGATAAGGGAGTACAGGCACTCGAAGATATGAATGCAGAAGATGCCAAGGAAAAACTTCAACCACTGGAAGAAGATTTCATTGCGAGTGCTGAGATACTGTATGCACCCGAAAAACCTAAAACTCAGCGAGATCAGGAATATGCAGATTTTATGGGGGCGCTCCATAAGAAATACCCAAATAATCATGAAGTGGCTGCCTTTTACTCTCTCAGTCTCCTGGGATCGGTTTCTGATGGAAGAGACGAAACACGCTATGGACAGGGAGCTGAAATAGCGAAGCAAATACTAGCGCAAAATCCCAATCATCCGGGAGCACTTCATTATTTGATTCATTCGTATGATGATCCCGACCATGCACCACTGGCCCTGGAGGCTGCATTTAGTTATGCGGAGGTCGCTCCCGATGCCAGCCATGCCCTCCATATGCCTTCGCATATTTATGTTGCCATGGGTATGTGGGATGAAGTAGTAAGCTCTAATGAACGATCTTATCAGGCCAGTCTCAATAGAATGGAGCGAAAAAACCTGGGCAATGATGCCAGGGGATATCATGCTTTTCATTGGCTTGAATATGGCTATCTACAGCAGGAAAGATTTGATGATGCCCGAAAATTGGTCCTCGATATGGAACAATATATGACGGAGACTCCGTCTGAGAGAGCAAGAGCTCACATGATTTTCTTGAAAGGAACCTATCTCACAGAGACGAATGCGTGGCAGGATCCTATAGCTGATATTGAGGTCGATCTGACGGATTTAAATCTGGCCGTACAGTCTCAGTTTCATTGCCTGGAGGGCATGAAGGCATTTCATAAAAAAGATACAGATCGGATCGTAGAAATGGCAGATCAAATCAAGAATAATTATCAGCGAGCAGAGATCGTAGCCTCTGACGAAGGTCTGCAAGTTTGTTCAGGAGTGAGTCGAGAGACGCCCTCTGAATCCAATATTAAGGAAGCTCAAGCGATGGAGGCGCAACTCAGAGCCATGTACCATTGGCTAGATAATGATGCTGTTGAGACTGAAGAGTGGTTGAAGAAATCTATAGAAATCGAAAGCGGCCTCAGCTATTCCTTTGGCCCGCCTTTTATTCAAAAACCAACACAGGAATTGTATGCTGAATGGTTGCTCTCACAGAATCGCATAGATGAGGCCAGAGAAGCATTTAATGGAGTTCTGGAGCGTGCACCCAACAGAACCAGGGTACTGAAGGCGCTTGAAGATATCAATGCAAAAGAAGTGATTTAATTAATTATTCTATTGCCAGGATTATTTTTCCAATGTGCTGACTACTTTCCATGATTTCATGAGCTTTGGCTGCCTCTTCAAGTGGTAGTACCTCATACACTATCGGACGGTATTTATTTTCTTCAATAATGGGCCATACATTTTTTTTGATTTCTGCAGCCAGCAATGATTTGAATTGTATGGATCGTGCTCTCAGTGTGCTTCCACTTATTTTTATGCGCTTCACCATCATTTGCAAAATATCAAGAGAAACATTTCTGCCCAGCATCGCATTAATGTGAATGAGTCTCCCATCTGGATTTAGAATATTCATATTTTTTTGAAAATATGATCCACCAATCATATCAAGAATGACGTCGACACTCTGATCACTTAATATTTCTTCAAAGTCATCTTCTTTATAATTTATCGCCAGATTGGCACCAAGATCCACGCAATACTGTTGCTTTTCCGTATTTCCAACAGTTGTAAAAACAGAGGCACCCAGCGCCTTTGCTAATTGAATAGCCGTAGTACCAATACCACTACTGCCACCATGGACTAGTAAGCCTTCTCCCTCCTTAAGGGCGCCTAATTGAAATACATTGTGCCAGACAGTGAAGGTCGTTTCAGGAATGCCTGCCGCTTCGGTAAAGGTAAGATTTGACGGCATTGCGATACATTGTCCTTCCGGTACTGCAATATATTCTGCATATCCCCCTCCAGCCACCAAAGCACAAACTGAAGCTCCGATGTCGAGATTTTGGACATCAACTCCGCATTCGATGATGGTTCCTGCCACCTCCAGTCCTGGAATGTCCTGGGGTGCTCCTTTTGGTGCCGGATATTGACCTTTTCTCTGCAGGACATCGGGACGATTTACACCTGCGGCCACTATTTTAACTAGTACTTCATTTGCTTTGGGCACAGGTATAGGGCGATGTCTTAACTGGAGAACTTCCGGTGATCCCGCTTCTGTGATGGTCATTGTTCGCATTTCATTCATACAGATCGCATCAATATGTGATTTTTAACTCTTTTTATCCAGATAACATTTCTTCCTTACATTGTAGGTAAAAGATGGAACATATTTTTGGCCTACACGGAAGTCTCAAAGCAATAGAAGGTAAAGGTAGTCATCTCGCCGGTTTGCTTTTGAAAGCTTCTGAGGTTCTTGCATCAGTAGAAGGGTGTCGACTTTATATGATCAGTATTGACGCTCACGATGAAGACCTCATCTGGGTGACCGAAGCCTGGGACTCAAAGGAAAACCATGCTGCTTCCTTGCAGGATGAAAGAATAAGATCGATAATAGGAGAAGCCATGCCTCTGTTGGATGGAATGCCGAAAGGCGGAAAGTCACTGAAAGTGCTGGGTGGGTTAGGTTTTTAGCCCTCTGTCACTTCGCCTGGGAGCCAATATTGTAAATTTGAATCTATAACTTAATAATTCTCTGCATTTCGTCACCTACCCTTATCAGATACATTCCGGAATTTAATTTGGATACCTCAAGTTCATTGTTCTGAATCGAAGTCTCCCGCACTAGGTGACCATGTATGTCAAATATCTGTACGTTGGATTCCCCAACAGCAGACGAGAAATATAAATAATCGACTACCGGATTTGGAAATACTTCTATTGGAGAATTTGAAGTGCGATGTATGTGTGCAATTTCACTATACGTATGTGAACCATCAAAATCAATCTGCTTCAAACGGTAGAAATTATCACCTCCGGGTATGTTTTTATGGCGGAACTGATATGATATCGGTACGTTGCTAAATCCTGCACCCTGGATAGATGTCAGTTGCGTATATGAGATTCCATCGGTAGAATGCTCTAATTCGAAGTAGTCATTATTTGACTCAGAAGCTGTCACCCAATTGATTTCAGCATCAGTATCAGAATTTTTGGCTTCAAACTTGGCCAACTCAATGGGGAGTAGAAAATTACAGTAACTCAACGCGTAAATACCTGTAGTGACCGTACTGTTGCTGGTACTTGCCTTAGTCGCAACAATAGTCACCTGATCCAACGGACCTGCTATGGTGGTTGTGAAGAAATTGGCATCGATCTCGGTACCCCCCACGTTTTGCGGATTGGCAACACTATTGCCGCTTACATTCCAACCTGAGGAAGGGTTAAAGTTTGAAAAATTGCTTGCATCAATGGGGATGGAAGTACCATCCATAGAGGCTGTAATAGTGAATTCATCACTATAGTTGAGCCCTCCTGAGATGAAGGTGAAATTCTCAATGGGTTCATAAAAAGATAGAGTATAGGTGGCGAATCTTGTACTGTTTCCGGTATTGGTGGGTTGCATATAAATGGCATCTCCCAAATCTGGATCATCTATGAGTTCGATACCATTGGCCCAGGTTGCTCCACCTGACAATACGGCCTGAAATTCAAAGGTATTGCCCAAGAGGTTGGTCAGGGGTAGATCTCCCGTCATTGAATTGTCTCCATTCCCAGTACCATATGTATAGGTATTGGATAATTTCTGATCTTCTGTGTCATAGCACTGAGCTTCCAGATCAGACGTAGCAGTGAGTGTCAAACACGCTACCATACTGAGGAAATGGAAAACGAATTTTCCATTCTTTCTTACAGATTTGTGCATTCTTACAAGCTATTTTATTACAGCTGCTTTCTTTTGCGTTTTTTGGTCTAAGAGCAATTTGGTCAAAAAATACGCCATGATTTTTTAGTTATTTAATTACATAAAGCGTCGCCGACTTGTAACAAATTGTTATATCTTTTTTAGTCTAGGTAT
>JAUILM010000414.1 GCA_030432855.1 Bacteroidia bacterium | reverse complement strand
TAAGGGAATGCGCGTCAATATCATCTTGTCCGATATAGGAATAGATACTACGGGAGGTAGTTTCTTCGAATGGGGTCGAACCTTGGGATTGGCTTGCATGATCGTCTCTGCCGGAACGCCGTAACGCCGGGAAATTGAGTACAAGGTCTCATGCTCCAATACCCGGTGATGAGTGACTTTTCCTAACTTGCGATCAATTTTGACGAAAACAGGGTCGCTTCCCGTCTGTGCAATCATTTCATGAGGTGCACTAACTAGAAATAGGAAGCTTACTGATAATATTATAGAATAGATTTTCATATGTGTCTATGCAAAAATACGATATATATGATTAATTTTCTTAATGTCCTATGATACAAACTTTAGGTGTTATTCCCTCTCGCTATGAATCTGTCCGTTTTCCAGGCAAACCACTGGTGGATATAGCGGGAAAAAAAATGATAGAACGGGTGTATGAGCAGGCAAAAGCATCTGGTGCTTTGGATGCCATATATGTCGCAACAGACGATCAACGGATTTTTTCATATTGTACTAACGTCAATATTCCCGTAATTATGACGTCAAGTGCCCATCAATCGGGAACAGATCGTGTAGCGGAGGTTGCTTTACAGTTTGATGCACGATATGTAATCAATATTCAGGGAGATGAACCATTGATTCCGCCTGATCATATTACTAAACTCGTGCATGTATTAAGGTCTGATAATACGGATATTGCGACACTTATAACCCCTTGCGAAGATCAGGAGATGCTGGAGAGACCTGATATTGTCAAATTGACGAAGAGAGAGGATAATAGAATCCTATATTTTAGCCGGTCGATGATTCCGTTTCGAAGAAATACGCCCGATGGAATGATCTGGTACCGACATTTGGGAGTGTATGCCTTTAAGGTAGATGTTTTGACAAAACTGACCCGTCTGCCTTTGGGACTTCTGGAGCGCACCGAAGGATTGGAGCAATTGCGTTGGCTGGAGGCAGGCTATGATATCAAGGCTGTGGAAGTACCTTATTCTACGCCCGGCGTAGATACACCAGGAGATCTTGATCGGCTACTGGCCTGGATGCAGCTCAATGATATCAAACCTTAGGGCGAAACTATTCTGGCAGATCCTTCCGGGTGAAAGAAAGCGGTAGGAGAGATGCTGAATCTTCAAAAATCAGCACAGGACCCGATGCTCCCTGCATAATGACCCGAATCGGGTGTTTATGGCGTTGTTCGTATTCCCGTAGCACCTGCCTACATGCTCCACAAGGGGTAATGGGATGATCGATCGGTCTTCGCGATGAATATGCGGTGACTGCAATTGCCTTTATTTTTTGATCCGGGTACTGAGCCGCAGCACTGGCAAGTGCACTTCTTTCGGCACATAGGCACAGACTGTATGACGCATTCTCCTGATTAGTACCCAGTATCGTTTGTCCATTTTCCAATAATACAGCTGCACTCACGGCGAACATGGAATACGGAGCATAAGCTGACCTCACTGCCTTCTTGGCATGAGTTAGCAATGACAAATCCATACTGTCTAAATCCTCCGTAGAGAGCTCCTGATATTGAATATGCAGAGATCTATGACGTGAAAGTTCTGATTTAGACATCTTTAAATTTGTATGAAAATTATAAATCATTTTTGAGTTTTTACTGATCTGGTGGTACTTTGCGCAAGTTTTATAGCCCCTTAACAGTTTAAAGTTACATCTCACTAGATATCATGACATTATGAAAAATGTCCTCATTATAGGCGCAGGAAGATCTGCGACAACCTTGATAAAATATTTGCTGGACCATTCGAGGCAATATGGCTGGCTTATTATGGTGGCTGATGCAGAGCCTTCTCTGGCTGAAAGTAAAGTCAATAAGCATCCTAATGGCCTGGCAGTATGGTTGGATGCATCAAAACCTAATGATCGAAAAGACTTGATCAGGAGGGCGGACCTGGTCATTTCGCTTCTACCTCCACATCTTCATGTGGCGGTTGCTATCGACTGCCTTCAATTGCGAAAGCATTTCATGACCACCTCGTATCTGATACCTGAGTTGCAGGAATTGCACGATACGGCTAAGAAGTCAGGACTTACTTTTATCGCTGAAATTGGATTTGATCCGGGTCTCGATCATATCTCAGTCATGCCATTGATAAGGAAACTACAGTCCAGAGGCAACACGATTGAGGGCTTACGTTCCTATTCCGGTGCACTTATCGCTCCCGAGAGTGATGACAATCCATGGCACTATAAGTTTACCTGGAATCCTCAAAACGTGATCAATGCTGGAAAAGGCATCTCACAATACTTAGTCGACAACCAGAATAAGTACATTCGTTATGATTGGCTTTTCAGAAGGACAAGAAAGGTGGAAGTGCCCTCCATTGGCATGCTGGAAATGTATCTGAACCGTGATGCTCTCGTCTACCGAAGACACTACGGACTCAAAAAATTACCGAATATCTTACGAGGTACTCTCCGATATCCCGGATTCTGTGCCGCGTGGGATGCAATCATACGATTGGGTCTTACGGATGACAATTATCCTATAATGGAATCCTATCAAATGCCTTACAAGAAACTCATTGAGGCATTTCTGGAGGATTCTAAGGGTCGACTGAAGGATCGGGTGGCAAGATATCTGGGAGAGGATCCCAGTTCGCCTGTGATGAAGAAACTCTCCTGGTTAGGTCTGTTTGGTAACAAGAAAATTAAGTTGAAACATGCTACTCCAGCTGCAATTCTCAAAGACTTACTCCTGGAGAAGTTTGCATTGAACCCAAATGATCAGGATCTCGTAGTCCTTCAGCATGAGTGTGATTACATCAGTGAAGGTAAAAAGAGAACGTTGGTGAGCTCACTGGTACATAAAGGATCAGTCAAAGAAGGTACGGCTATGAGCAAAGCCGTGGGTTTACCCATCGGGATCATAGCTAAACTTGTGATCAATGGTACATTCAGTGATCCGGGGGTCCACCTGCCGGTACATGCTGACCTCTATGGGCCAGTGCTTCAGGAATTGGCGGAGTCTGGATTGGAGTTTATTGAGTCGGAGAAAGAGTACAGTGAGTTTGTTTTATAGATCATAAAAATTGATGCCAACTCTATGGTGGCAGAGGAGGAAGAAAAAGCTGGGAGAAAGTACTGGTCTGAGTTCCTCTCTGATTCCGGAAAACTATTTCAGTTCACACAAGTTGCTCGACAGGGCCTGAGTATCTTGATGGGTATTCTCCTGGTCAAACTGGCATTCACACAAGAGCAGATTGGAGTTTATGAAATGTGGATGTTTCTGGGACTGGTATTTACCCTGCTATGTCTCAGCGGTAGTATGCAGGCTCTCGGGACATTGTACCATAAGTGGAAAGCTGAAGACAAGCCTTCAGGTATCTGGACTGTCTACGGGGTTAGTTTGATGGGATGTGTTTTGTTGGCACTGGGTATTTGGTGCTTCCAGGACTTGGTACTACCATTTCTCTTCAAAGGAACTTCGGTTATTGCATTGGGTCCTGTGTTGATATTTCTGGTTATGCACCTTACCGCAGGGATGATTCCTTACCTGTTATTGGTTCAAAATAAGCATTGGAGATTTTTTCTCATCTATCTGCTGGTCATGTTCATAGCGCTTATACCGGCGGTGATCTATGTGGGGACCCATTCCAGATCTTTGGAAGAACTAATACGTATTCTCGTGGCTGGGGCAGTACTCGAGCATCTCTTTCTGCTGTACTTATTGTTTCAGATCAGTCCTCCCAAATTTACCAGAAAACAATTTTATCACTTCCTCCGGACAATTATTCCTCTGACGGGGTTGGCCGGAATGGGATATGCAGCACAGATCTTTGATACCTGGCTGGTCAACTCAACATATCAGGACGCTGGTATCTATGCCATCTTCCGGTATGGTGCAAGAGAGCTGCCAGGTGCGGTAGCACTGGCCAGTGCCTTTGCAACGGCCATGGTGGTTTTACTTACTAAAGGTTATCACAAAAACCTGGGAAGGATAAAGTCAGGAACTTACAAGGCGTTGTGGATCTTTACTCCGATAGCAGTAGTTCTCATGTTGAGTAGTCATGTACTATTTCGATGGATCTACAGTGAGGTGTTTGTTGCATCGGCCATTGTATTTAATTGCTATTTACTGTTAGGCATTAGTCGTTGGATTTTTCCACAGGCGATCCTTGTGGCGCGAGATCACTATTGGGTATTGACCACGATATCCCTGATTGAATTAATAGTAAATATTGGACTTAGTATTTGGTGGGTTCAATATCTGGGACTGACGGGTGTAGCTTTAGCGACGGTAGTTGCTTATTTCTTTGAGAAAGTGCTGATGGTCTGCTACGTATATTTTAAAGAGCAAGTCCCTTTGCATCACTATATACCTGTACGGTCATTTATTGTTTCTTCATGCGTCCTCGTAGCTACCTTTATGCTCACCTTTTTATTTGGTAATCATACATTGATCTAATGACCATTCGTGATACCTTTCAGCACACCCTCAGTTTATTAATAGAGTCTGATAAAAGGGAAAAGAATATCCAACTTCAGATGGTATTTGAAGATCTATTGTCCATCACTCAGGTTGATTCCGAAGATACTTTTCCCAGGGATAAGATGTCCCTGCTTACGGATGCAGTACGAAGGCTCAATAATCGAGAACCTGTGCAATACGTGACTGGCGTTGCTCACTTCTATGGGTATAGGTTTGAGGTAGACTCGCGGGTACTGATTCCTCGTATGGAAACAGAAGAGTTGGTATTTGAAGCGCTCAAATTGATTAAATCAAATCCTATCTCCAAAATTCTGGACATCGGGATAGGCTCAGGATGTATTCTCCTCTCCATTCTTAAAGCTTGTAAAAAATGTCTTGGATATGGTGTTGATGTCAGTACAACGGCACTTGAGGTAGCTCGGCAAAACGCTGAAAAACTAGACGTGTCGTGTACTCTGATTCAGGACAATATTGAAGACCCACGCAGTCAGATATTAGATCACGAAATCTGGGATTTGATAGTTACAAACCCACCATACATTCAAAATCATGAAAAAGAAGTAATGGGAGATTCAGTCCTGAATTTCGAACCACACGTGGCATTATTTCTTCCCGATGATGATCCTGTGGGGATTTATCGGAATATTGCAGGGTTTGCACAAAAACATCTTTCGAAGACAGGGTATTTATTGATGGAATTAAATGAGTTTACTGCAGATCGTATTGCACAAGAAGTCGCGCGTCTGTCTTTTGCAAATGTTGAGATCCTGGAAGATATGCAGGGTAAGAAAAGAATACTGAAAGCACAAAAATGAAGAAATTTATCTAATTTATCCACCGGCTTTTTTTACATCTGAATATCCTTTCTTAGACAGGATTGTGATAATTTTGTCCCGGTGGTTTCCCTGGATGATGATTTCACCATCTTTTACAGATCCTCCCACACCACACTTTGTTTTTAGTTCTTTTGCCAGCGTTTTTAATTCCTCATCTGGGGCACTGATACCTCTGATGACAGAGACCTCTTTTCCACCTCTATTTTTTTTGTCGAGCCAGACTCGAACTTTATCTTCGATGGTGTTCTCGATGGCATCAGTGTCATTGCCTCCATCACTGCCCAGTTTGATGCCGCTAAAGAGGTCGGACATTAATTCTTTATTAGTACTATATACTAGTCCGCCACCTTTTATTTTTT
>JAUILM010000413.1 GCA_030432855.1 Bacteroidia bacterium | reverse complement strand
CACCAATGATATCGCAAGGATATATATCTACAATGGGTTAATCGAATCGTTATATTTTTCAGGTCAGCATTTGACCATCCCCCGATATTTCGGTGAAATGGAAAATGTGGTCCATGATCTTTCCGGAAATGACCAAATTGAATTTCTGTTTAGACAATCCCGGTGCCTGTACCTCCTTTCCACGGCCTCCTACAAAGAAGCTGGATCCATAGCCCAGGAACTTTACGATCATTCGCTCACTACGGGTGATGCTACGGAAGTGGCACTGCATGCACTTTTTCTGAGTGAGGTATTTGAGAAGAAAGGTCTTTATGAAAATGCACTGCGATTTACACAGTTGCGTAATCATTTGACGGATAGCATTAAGACGGTAAATAAGGCGAATGCCCTGGCTCTCTATCAGACGCAATATGAAACGAAGGAGAAAGAAGCAGAGATTATCCAGCTGGCAGCAGAAAGGAATGTGGCAAAAACACGGAGTCAATTGTGGAGTATTACGGCTATTCTATTGGCAGTCATTCTGGGATTGGGAGCTTTCTTATTCTTCCAGATTCGAAAATCTCGTCGGGAGGCTGTGATTCGGGGAAATCAGTTGGAAGATTTAAATAAAACCAAGGACCGGTTTTTTAGCATTATTGCCCATGATATTCGTAGTCCTATCGCTGCGCTACAAAGCGTGGACAAACAAATGGATTATTATACGAAGAAGAAGGACATGGATCGATTAGGGAGAATTTCAGGTTTAGTGGGTACGACGGCGCGAAACCTGAATATGCTCCTCGATAATTTGCTGAACTGGGCGTTGAGTCAGACAGGTGGGTTTCCCTACAAACCTCAGAATCTTAACCTCTTTGAGCAAGTAGCTCATGCCATCGATGTGCATCAGTCTTCAGCCAATATGAAAAATATGCTTCTGACGAATCATGTGCCGATGAATGCAACCATTTATGCCGATGAATCTGCCTTAAATACAGTATTACGAAACTTAATCGCTAATGCCATTAAATTTAGTAATAGGGATTCGTCCGTCATTATTTCTGCCCATGAAGGCGAAGATCATGTTCAGATATCTATAAAGGATACTGGTATGGGCATGTCAGAAGATCAGCTCGCTAGTATATTTACACTGGACAAGGAGAGTACACCGGGGACTTCAGGGGAAAAAGGGACCGGCCTGGGTCTCATCCTTTGTAAGGAATTAGTCGAACTCAATAAGGGACAATTGAAAATCGAAAGTTTTGAAGGGGAGGGTACAGTCTGTCACTTCACCGTTCCCGGTGAGTCTTAAAGTATTAATAGCCAGGAATATTCAGGCCGAGAATGATATCCCTTTGTACAAGGAAAAGGCCATTTTCTTTCGTGGTAGTAACTATGCCGGAACCGGCTCTTTGATTTAGCCTTGCTCTTCTTTCTGCCGTCAGTAGTGGATCATCATCGAATAAAATATCTTCAATATAGTACGGAATCGTATTTGGTTCCTTTACCGTCATGTGGATATGTTCTGGTTCCTGTCCGTTGGGATAGGCCGCAGGCCTGAACGTATAGAATGTGTACTGACCCTGTGCATCCGTTTTTACCCACCCTCGTAATGCGCCATGTCTTCGGCCCCAGCCGATGCTGCTTTTCGCTGCCTGGTAGAGTCCCTCCCGATTCGTATGATAGATGTAGAGTATTACATCAACTGCCGGTGTTCGACCATCCTGCTTATATACCGTGCCACTGATTTTTAATTTTGGTTCAGTCTCTTGAAATTGGGGCAAGGTATCCACAGCATCCAGCTGAGTATCTTCGTATTCCAGTAGGGCTTCACATCCTTCGCAGGGTCCTCCCACCTGACGTTCTTGAGTAGTTTCATTTTGTGCAGCGCAGGAGCTAAGTGAAAAGCATAACGATATAATTCCCACGGCCAATCTCACATGCGGTAGTATGATTGAGAAATATTTCTGCATAATATAGCTTTAGGCACTCTGATAGCTCACCAAATTTGATGACCCATTTCTGCTTGCAATTCTTTTCTAAAACGTTGTACCCAGATTTCAGATTGTTCATTAGCAGTGGGTTGATAGTAGTTCTCCTGTATGACTGGGTCACCGGAGATGTTCAGATAATCCAAAACCTGAATAATGGTAGTATGCATATCTGGGATCATGTCTTCATAAACCAGTGTAAGAGGTTTGATATTAAATTTTGTGAAGTAAGCCTGTATGGCGCATTCCCGTAAAGTGGCTTCTTGCAGGAGGTGTTTTATGGCGTCGTAATTATACCTTTTATCATAAAATTCAGGATCAGTCGTATAGGTGTCTTCAGCCTTTATGTGCCAATTATTATCCTGAATTGCCTTCCACCAGGATACGGCCTGCCGTATTTTATTTCTTCGGGTCAGGAAAATATGTTTGCAATTGGGAAAAAAAGGACTTAAGAGTTCTTCCTCATGTATCTCTTGATCTGAAGGGATATTTCGCAGTTGCTTTAATTCGATATATATTTTTTCATACCGAATGCGGTGCAGGGAGTGCTTCATGCCAAATACACCATTGTGGCCTGTTCCTCTGGACCAGATGGCTTTTTGCAATGCTTCGAAAGTGGATACCTGGTATTTTTCGCTGAGCGATTGATTGTCCATCGTATTGAAAAACTCTCCGGGTGCTCCGGCGACTCCGGTGAGTTCCAGCATCTTGCATAGTAACGTGCTGCCATTACATTGACTAAACCAGATGCGGTATGACTGTTTGGGCGGGGTCATTTATTGAGAAGCCAGGATGGGATGTAATTCATGGAAAGTATGCAGTGTAAAGTCAGCATATTCGGATGCGGTTTGATCGGGCTTTTTTCTTTGAATGGTTTTAAGACCCAGCTCTCGTCCTGCTTTTATCTCCGCATTACCATTATCACCAATGATCCAAAATTGATGACTCTTATATGTTGACTCCTGCACGATCTTACTAAATATTCCTTTCTTATAAATGCGATGTGTGTCGGTCACCTTATCGATATAGATGTCAGTAAAATCATCAGTAATGCCGAGTTCTGATATCTTGGCTCGTTGCAGTGATTCAATACCTGTTGTTACCAGTATTTTTTCAACATCGAGTTCATTCAGCGTTTTATAGTCTGCAAAAGGCTTGATGTCCAATGTGTAATTTTCGGATTCCAGGTTACGGAGAAAATCTTCAATAATTTCGTCGGGTATGTTGTGTCTCCTGGACACTTCGTCAATGGGGTATGTCCAGATATCTCGAATAGCACGATCTGCCAATTCCTGCGTCTTAAAGTACTTTCTCATTTGCTCAATAGCCGGCATGAAAATCGATCGGTCCATCGAAGAGGTGTCAAAGAGGGTATTGTCCAGGTCGACGATAAGAATGTAATCCAAAGGTATTAATCTAAAATGATGCGGTAAGTTAAGGGATTTTTGGTTTACCAATCGGAGTGTCGATTTGTTTTTACCACTGAGGTCACCAAGAGAGCTGGAGTGATGCGTGTTCAAGAGCTCGTAGATTATTTGGTGCCGGGTGCCAGGTGCCGGGTACCCGAAATTTTGTATTTATGATTGTAGCTCTTCGATCTATCGGAGAAACATTTTTTTAGGTGCTTTGTTGATTTTTGTTTTACCACAGAGTCCACTAAGTTCATTGAAGTGTTGCATGTTCAAGAGCACTTAGAAAATTATTTTAAATTACCTCTGTGAGCTTTGGGGCCTTTGCGAGAAACAAGATTTTTTACCACTGAGTCCACTAAGTTCACTGAAGTGTTGCGTGTTCAAGAGCACGTAGAATATTTGGTTGATTTGTCGAACTGTTGATTTGTTGATTTTTGTTTTACCACTGAGGGCACTAAGTGAGCTGAAGTATTTCGTGTTCAAGAGCACTTAGAATATTTGGTTGATTTGTCGAACTGTTGATTTTGTTGATTTTTGTTTTACCACTGAGGGCACTAAGTGAGCTGAAGTATTTCGTGTTCAAGAGCACTTAGAATATTTGGTGCCGGGTGCCGGGTGCCGGGTGCCAGGTGCCGGGTACCCGAAATTTTGTATTTCTGATTGTAGCTCTTCGATCTATCGGAGAAACATTTTTTTAGGTGCTTTGTTGATTTTTGTTTTACCACTGAGTCCACTAAGTTCATTGAAGTGTTGCATGTTCAAGAGCACTTGGAAACTTATTTTAGTTTATTTATCAAAAGCCTTTTTATATCGCAGGTGCGATGCTTCAAAAACCTCTCTCCCTCCTTCGAAAATATTCTGAAATTCGAAGGCACCAAAAATGGAATCAAAGGAATAGGGCGAGATGGTGTCAAATACCTGTAACGTCTCTTTGTTAGAGAGTGGGATGACGTTGGGAAAACTATGCATGGCACTTAAGTGCTTTCGGTCCTTAGACAGGTAAAGAGAGTCACCAATGAAAATCGTGTCTCCCAGTGAGGGTATTTGAGTGTGTAAAATCGTACTGCCTGGAAAATGACCTGGCGTATGTATAAGTTTTACGGAGTCAGAAATATCCAGCGCATCCTGCGACCAGAATTTAATATGAACTTTACTATCAGCGACAAAGGGTTCATCTTCCTGATGAATATAGATGGGGCATTGAAATATTTCTGCCCAGACGTGCATATTACTGTAATAGTGCGGATGAGAAAAGGCTATCGCTTGCAATCCTCCTGCAGCCTTGATAAAATCAATAATGGGTGGAGTAAGCAGAGGAATGCAGTCCCAGAGTACATTGCCCGAGGGAGACTGTATGAAGAATGCCCGCTGTCCTATGGCAAAGTTTGGCATCAGGGTGAAGCTGGAAAGTTCCGGAGTGAGTTCTACCTGTTGCACAGCATGACGGGTTTGCAGGGCATGGAGACTGGTCCAGTGTTGCGTATCATCAATGAGATACTGTCGATCGTCTGTACATATCTTGCAGGATACACCCTCATTGTACTCCTTTTCGTACTTAACGCCACAAGTTGTGCAAACATCGAGTTGTTTGCTGAATAATATATTGGATTGCATTATTTTATTTTTTTGGAATAAAAACTTAAATGGAATTCCTGAATTTAAATGGTTCCTTTCCACCTTTCAGGAGAAGCCAGAAAGTCAGCGATAATTCTCCCAGAACTCCGGGAATCACCACGATAAATAAGAACAGACTTGCATATTGCTGGTAATCAGACATAAAAAACTGTGCAAAACTGTCTAGAAGATAGCCACAGCCAGCTACGAGCAATAAAATTGGAATAAAGATGGGTATCGGATTAAGTGAGTACATGAGCCTACCCAGTAAAATCAGATGAATTCCAAAAAATACGAGGGCCAGTAGCCATGTATCGTTAAATGTTGTGAAAGCCAGATCCAGCGCTGAATAAACGGTCGATAGATCGATGCCATCCTTACCTGCTGAAGTTAAAACCAGATGCCTGGCTTTCAAAAGATGAGGAAGGGCTACCGCAAATAGGGTGACATTTACCAGCCGAAAGTATGCAGCCAGGCGTGATAGTTTCTTTTGTGAAGTCTCGAAAAGAACATAAAGAGCCCAGGTAAGCAGTAAATCAGCCAGGACCATAATGATGAAAGCAACGATACCCAGATTAAAACCTATCAGTCCAGACTGTATATTAGTGAATGTCACACCAGGATCATCCCTGTCTACATAGCTTTCCAGAATACTGAAATTTGCATAGAATCCGGTCACAAAGATGATGAGA
>JAUILM010000412.1 GCA_030432855.1 Bacteroidia bacterium | reverse complement strand
AGCACCATAAAAAGCCATTTTTCGAGCCACTGCATAATCGATTTCATGGATCAAGGTGGCCTCATCATCCAGGTCAGGATCGGCGGTCATGATACCGGGTACATCTTTCCAGACGGTGAGCCGATTTGCGGGACAGAGCGAGGCAAGTACCGCACCGCTGAAATCAGATCCCTCACGACCCAGTGTAGTGGTATAATTATCATCGGTGGCTCCAACGAATCCCTGCGTCACAACTACCCTACCATTATTAAGATGCGGATGAATTATCTGGTGCACATTCTCAGCGGTTGTCTCCCACTGGATCTGTGCGGCCCGATGCCTATCATCAGTCTTGATTACATCCCGCACATCTATCCAAACGGAGGGTTTGCCGTGCTTTCGTAATAAAGCTTCAAAAATGGCACTGGACCACATCTCCCCTACACCCACTATCTGGTCATAGATGTAGGCCTCACTTTGGTCTGGTTCATCCTCCAGCATCCATTCGATTTCTACCGAAAGCTCATTAAGAAGATCAAGAAGTAATTGATCCTGCAAATTCAAATGACTGATTATCTCAAAATGACGCTCCTTGATCGCAGTCAACAAGTCAAATGCCCGACCATCTTGCTCTAAATACGAGGCGACAACTTCTTCCAAAGCATTGGTGGTCTTGCCCAGAGCCGAAATCACGACCAACAGCTGCCCAGGGTACTCTAGCACCAGCCCTAACATCCTTTGATATCCTGCTGCATCCTTCAGTGACGCTCCTCCAAACTTAAATACTTCCATTTTTGCCTGTCATTAATGCACTCCTAAGGAGTTCCTTCCAAGTCCTACAAATTCAGCGACCAAAGATGAGGAAATTCTCTCTGGCAAAAAGCCTTTCTCACTGCTTCTATCTACGATACTACGGGTGATCATACCTGGCACTCATCAAAAAAAGTTAAGGAAATCTGAAAATCCGGTGAAAGGCGCTGAGGAATCAGCACTTCCTGCTTTTTTCCCTAAATTCGAAAACATATCACTATGAATTTCATATGAAACAGGCTTTATTACTTCTCCTTACGGTGTTTTGTTCGGGTCTGCTGGTAGCACAGGCTCCCATAAAACCCAACTCATCCGATATCTACGCAGGTATCAAACGTGCTCAGGTTTTGGGCTCCGTTTTATACGTAGCCGCTCATCCGGACGATGAAAACACACAGATGATCTCATACTTTGCGAATAAAGAGCATATGTACACGACCTATCTTTCTCTCACCCGGGGAGATGGTGGTCAGAATCTGATCGGTACTGAAATCAGGGAGTTATTGGGCTTGATCCGGACACAGGAATTGCTTCAGGCTCGCTCTACAGATGGAGGACATCAACTGTTCTCACGGGCCAACGATTTTGGGTATTCGAAGCACCCCGATGAGACGCTGGATATCTGGAACAAAGATGAAGTACTGGCGGATGTCGTATGGGCTATACGTAAGACGCGTCCGGATATTATAATTCATCGATTTGATCACCGTACCAAAGGCACTACACACGGTCACCATACTGCTTCTGCCATGCTCTCCTATGAAGCATTTGAACTGGCAGGACAAGAGAATGTGTATCCAGAGCAATTAAAGTATGTATCAACCTGGACTCCTACGCGGCAATTTTTCAATACTTCCTGGTGGTTTTATGGTAGTCAGGAAAACTTCGAAAAAGCAGAAAAAGGGCACATGGTAAGTGTGGATATTGGTGAGTACTACCCTTTAAAGGGGAAATCCAACAACGAGATTGCCGCTCTAAGCAGAAGCTTTCACAAGAGTCAGGGATTTGGCGCTACTGGCTCACGGGGCCGACAGATGGAGTACCTGGAGTGGATTCAGGGGGAAAAGGTAACCTCCGAGGAGAAACCTATGACCGGAATTAATACTACCTGGACAAGAATTGAGGGCGGAAAGGAAGTAGGTGAAATGTTGGCTGAGATCGACCGAAATTTTGATCTGGCCAATCCGGCAGCATCTGTTTCATCTTTGGTAGAAGTGTATAAAAAGATTCAGAACATCCCGAATGATGGCTTTTGGGTACCCCGGAAACTAGAAGAAATTAGTACACTGATCCAGTGGTGTTCTGGCTTGTTTGTAGAGGCAGTGGCCGCTGATTTTTCTGCATCTCCAGGACAGTCCGTGGATGTTGAGCTGGAAGTTATCAATCGATCCGATGCTCACATGTCTCTTGAAAAGGTCCAGTGGATGCCAGGTGGCGTCGATACCACATTCGATGCATCTCTTTCGCCGAATGAGCGACTTACTTACGAAACGACTTACAATGTGCCTGAAGATACTGAGTACTCTACACCTTATTGGTTAAATTCAAAAGGTACCATGGGCATGTATTATGTAGAAGATCAGGAAACTCGTGGTCTTCCGGAGGGTGATAGACCCATCAAGGTACTATGTACAATAGATGTAGAAGGAATCACACTGGAAGTAGAAACTGCGATTGTTCATAAACGCAACGACCCGGTCAAAGGTGAAGTATATCGACCTTTTGAAATTAGTCCTCCGGTATTTGCAAACTTCCAGGAGGATATCTATGTATTTGCGGAGCAGACACCCAAAGAGGTGGAAGTGCTTGTCAAGTCCGGGATAGAATCACTGGAGGGCACTTTGCGTCTTGATGTTCCCGATGGTTGGTCTGTGCAACCTGATGGGCATGAGGTGCTGCTGGAAGCCAAAGGTCAGGAAGCCACCTTCAGTTTCAGTTTAGTACCCCCGAGCGGAAAAGAGGAGATCGAAGTTAAGGCTGTATTTGACCGTCCGGATCAGGCGTATAGTTATTCCGTTGATCTTATCGACTATGATCACATCCCTATCCAGACGGTGCTCCGGCCGGCCACCGTGAAGGCTGTAAAACTAGATCTGAAGAAGGCCGGAGAAAAGGTCGGCTATGTGATGGGTGCAGGCGATAAAATACCCGAGTATCTGGAGCAGATAGGATACGAAGTCACTCTACTGGAGGAATCCGATCTCAACCTCGATAACCTGGTCCAATACGATGCTGTCATCATGGGTATCCGGGCGTATAATACGAATCCCAGACTGGCATTTTATCAGGAAGCCTTGCTAAATTATGTAGATAATGGAGGAACCATGATCGTGCAATACAACACCAACCGTGGCTTCAGTATGGAAAAGCTGGCTCCTTACCCACTTAAGCTCTCTAGAGATCGGGTTTCTGTTGAAGAAGCACCGGTGAAGATTCTTGCACCCGATCACCCTATTGTCAATACCCCTAATGAAATCACATCCCAGGATTTTGAAGGATGGGTCCAGGAGCGAGGCCTTTACTTTCCCGATGAATGGGATGAAAAGTATACAGCTATATTGTCAAGCAATGATCCTGGCGAACCTGCACGAGATGGAGGGCTGTTAGTGGCACCCTATGGAAAGGGCTGGTACATTTATACAGGGTATTCATGGTTCCGCGAATTACCAGCTGGTGTTCCGGGTGCTTATCGACTATTTGCAAACCTGATATCGATCGGTAATCGCAAAGAGCCCTAGCCAATGACAGAGTTACCTGATAAGCTGCCCTTTGGATTGAGTTGGAATCAACTGTATGCCGTACTGCTGACAGCACATGTACTGGTCATCACAGGATTCTTGATTTTTAGTAAGTACTTCACTTAGAACCGAATACATGAGTTCACTGGATTGGACCATTTTGGCAGGCACGCTGCTATTGATTGTTTCCTATGGAGTCTGGAAGACCCGAGGTAGCAAGAACATCAATCAATACCTCCTGGGTAATAAGGAGGCTAAGTGGTGGACCATTGGATTATCCGTGATGGCGACTCAAGCCAGTGCCATTACATTTCTATCCACACCAGGACAAGCCTATGCCGATGGAATGGGTTTTGTGCAATTCTATTTTGGATTGCCAATCGCCATGGTCATCCTCTGTATTACATTTATTCCTATCTACTATAAGTTAAAGGTCTATACGGCATATGAATTTCTGGAGGGACGGTTTGACCTGAAAACACGCTCGCTGGCAGCCTTTCTCTTTCTGATCCAGCGAGGTTTGGGTGCGGGTATTACCATCTACGCTCCAGCGATCATATTAAGTTCGATCATGGGATGGAATCTAAATCTCACCAATCTCATCATTGGACTCTTAGTGATCACATACACAGTCTCTGGCGGGACACGGGCGGTGAACGTGACGCACAAATATCAGATGATGGTAATCTTCGGAGGACTGTTCATTACGTTTTTCCTTTTGATTTCCTACCTCCCCGAGGGCATGGGTTTCGTAGATTCTCTCAAGGTAGCAGGTGCGACCGGTCGTCTGGATACGATCGATTTTTCCTTTGATTGGAATAATCGATACACGATTTGGTCCGGTATCACCGGAGGATTGTTTCTGCAGTTGGCCTACTTTGGCACCGATCAGAGTCAGGTGCAGCGATATCTGTCCGGCAGATCGATTAGGGAGAGTAGAATGGGGCTCATTTTCAATGGATTATTGAAGGTCCCCATGCAGTTTTTCATACTACTGATTGGTATTATGGTATTCGTATTCTACCAAAATAACTCAGCCCCCATATTCTTTAATGAGGCGGCCTACGAGCGCGTGGCCGAAAGTGAATATGGCAGTCAATTGGCTCCACTTGAGGTACAAAAAGATGCCTTAGAGGAGGAACGTCGGACCCTGAATATGGCATATCTGGAGGCAGAAAGATCCGGTGATGATGTTGCGGTAGCAAACGTCAAAGAACAGATTTTATCAAATCAGGACGCACAACAAAATGTACGAGAATCTGTCAAAACCATCATAGAGCAAGCTGATGAGACCATCGAAACCAATGATCGGGACTATGTTTTTATCACCTTTATTCTAAACCACTTACCGACAGGCTTAGTAGGTCTGCTTTTGGCGGTTATTTTCAGTGCAGCGATGAGTTCTACCGCTGCCGAGTTGAATGCCTTAGCTTCAACCACTGCTGTGGATATATATAAGCGTTCGATATTCGCTTCTGGGACCGATCAACACTACGTAACCATGTCGAAAGTCTTCACCCTGATGTGGGGCTTGTTTGCTATAGGTTTCGCATGCTTTGGAACGTTGTTCGAAAACCTCATTCAGTTTGTGAATATTGTGGGTTCGTTATTCTATGGTACTATTCTGGGCATCTTTCTGGTCGCATTTTATATCAAGCGGATCTATGCCAATGCCGTATTTATTGGAGCAGTATTGGCTGAAATCATGGTGATAGCAGTGTACATGAATTCTGACATAAGCTTTCTCTGGCTTAACCCAATAGGCTGCATCGGAGTCATAGTGTTTAGTTTCCTCATTCAGTCTATTGTGGGTGGCAAGTCCACAAAGCCTGCCGGGCAATAATTCTTAAATAAGATAGTCCAGGATCGTAGATATCCAGGATTTCATACCTTAGTTAGACACAACGCTCGCTACTATGTCGCGCACTAGCCGTAACACTCTGATTCTGGGATGTATCTTCGCTGCTCTGGCCGTAGTACTGGGGGCTTTTGCCGCCCATGGATTAGAAAAAATGCTGGAGATACGTCAGCTGGAAACCTTTCAGACCGGAGTCAGATATCAATTTTATCATGCTTTTGGACTGCTAGCAGTTGGCTTATTGAGCATGCATACCTCCAGTCAGGACTATAAGTGGGCCGTCGTATGCATGTGCCTGGGAAT
>JAUILM010000411.1 GCA_030432855.1 Bacteroidia bacterium | reverse complement strand
AAAATGTGATCAAACGATTGTTTCCCAAGGCAAAATTGCTTCATTGTTCCCATAACCCTTCCTTCATGGGTACCCCGCCTGAACCGATCGACAGAAACTTACGGGAACTTTCAGAATTCATTGCATCCGATGACAACATCACGTTTGGCCTGGCAAATGACGGCGATGCGGATCGTATTGGAATGTATGACGAAGATGGGGTTTTTGTCGACTCCCACAAGCTTTTGCTACTCTTGCTCGAATACCTATACGAATATCAGGGATTGACGACTGGATTAGTGGTGGGTTCGTTCTCGGTTACCAATAAGTTGAAAACTCTGGCCGAGAGCCTGGGTCTTAAATATGTAACAACCAAGATTGGCTTTAAATACATCGCTGAGTACATGAGTACAGAAGAGGTCCTGATTGGCGGTGAAGAATCAGGTGGTATTGCTGTCAAAGGACATATTCCCGAGCGAGATGGTATTTGGACAGGGCTATTGCTAATGGAGTTTATGGCCAAGACTGGAAAATCCCTCAAGCAATTGACTGAAGCTATGTTTGAGCGGGTAGGCCGATTTGATTTTTACAGGGATGATCTCCATCTTACTGAAGAACAAAAAGTTGCCGCCGTGGAGAAGTGTAAAAAAGGATTTGAAAAGATTGGATCCTATGAAGTGGAGAAAAGGGAAGATGTAGATGGGTTTAAGTTTTTCCTCAAAGGAGATGCATGGGTCATGGTACGACCTTCAGGGACTGAGCCGGTACTAAGGGTCTATGCGCAGGCACCCGAGATGAGTGATGTAAGAGCGGTACTTGATCAGACCAAGGCCGTCTTGCTTTCATAACTTATTTAGAGCCTTTGGCTAGAGATATCGACTCGGATTTGTATTGGTACTCGCCAATGATGCCGATCCTACGCCCCTGGCTGTACAAATTTGAAAACTGGAGACACTCCAAATTGTCACTATAGAAAATGTGGTTGATCGGTGGGTAAAGGGAAGGTGACAACGTTTTACGACTATCGTTCAGATCTGCCAGGGCTCTGAAATCCTGCAGCTCATCAGCGAACTGGTCCAGATGATAATACCCTGCAGTGATGGTACTTTCAGAATCATCCGATGAGATAGATTTGGCAACCGTACTCAATTGATTTCTAAGTTGTTCAAATGACTTCCGGAAAAGGGGTGGATTTGTGTTGGAAGCATATAGATGCAACTGGTATTGCTCGTTGATTTTGAATGAGGATTTTAAATTCGGAACATCCTCGGCATAGATGGTATCGATTCGTTCCATTGGATATTTAGAATAGATGGAGGTACCGAGAATGTCTACTCGCACATTGTGCGCAATGTGTGGGTATCTGCTTCTGAAAAATCGATCAAGTAATCCTGCCCAGTTGGGTGTCATCTCTACAAAACAGATGATGTCAGGGTCGCTGGCTAGAATACTATTGAAGACGGTATCTAACTCATGTGAAAACTCCGCTGTACTGGTCAGTGCCACTTTAAAACTGGGTTCAGAAGTCTTGGTAGGAATGATGAGGTTGATGTTTGATGCGTACTTAAAATACAGGCAAAGTGCTGCTGCACAACCAAATGCTGTAAACAATAAACGCTTGGCACTGAAGAGATGGAAAAATAATCCGGCACCCAAAAACAAGACCATTATCTGGGTGGAATGGCTGGAAATCTTCCGCAGGAGAATGAAATCCGGAGTCCTTAGCATACAGACTGCTGCCAGCAGGATCATACCTGCTACCAGCGTGTTGGACAACCATGGATTTTTAAACAGAGTTTTGGATAACATGTATTCCAAATATACTCCATTAGTTTAACTTGGCTGCCAGTGTACAGCTAGTTTGCCACCGAAAAGTGTCACCATTTTCATCAAATATTTCGAAGGTAATTAAGTAGGACCCCACTGCCGCTTTGGCTCCGCTTAATGTACTACCATCCCAGCGAAGGATCCCGGTAGAACCCAAAGACAAGTTATTTGCCAGTTGCGAAATCTCATGTCCCGCGGCGTTAAAAATCCGTACGGTACCATAAAATCCACCTGAAGCCAGTTGATAACTGATTTCCAGAAAATCATCGACGCCATCTCCATCCGGTGAAAAGACTTTGGGACTAATGGCAAACTGTTCTTCCAATCGGGACCTGGTTCTGAACTGACTGTTCTTTCCCGTGGGTGTTCCAAATCCAGCTGATTCTGCAGCACTGTACCAATTCTCTGTCTCAAGAGAGCTTCCCTCCGGGTCTATTCTTTCCAGACTGATTCCTTCTGTATCGTCTAATAGGGAGGAGTGAAATTGGTCGCTGTACTGCACAGAATCCAGTACAATAGTGTTATTCCCTTCAATCCGATAGAGTATTACCTCGCCCTCTCCATTGATAAGTGCTGGCAAGTCCATTTCGACCAGCCATTGGGGATTTGGCACGTTAAACCTCAAAGAAATATCCGATCGATCCCCGGTGAGTACCATGTATGTCCCCGGGTTTATGGTAAAATTTGTCTCTATGGGACGGTTCTGTCCTCGTCCATTGCTGATCCATAATTCGGATACCTCGATGGATTTTTCCGAAGTATTAAGGACCTCCACAAAATCTTCACCTCCAATAACGGGATCGTACAAGATTTCATTTATGATCAAGTTACCCGCCTCGGCTATGGATGGTACATTAAATGAGAAGTCCTCACTTGCTATAGCGATGCTATTACAAAGCCGGAAATTATCGATGGTGAGCATGTGTTCCACCGAGGGACTAAGCGGAGGATCCACTGTAAGTTCGATTACCCCTGATATAAGATTTGTAAGGTCCAGGTTAGTCACTCTTGCATTCGTCGACAGTGAGAAGTCACTTACCTCTGGGGGAAGGATAGATTTATTCAACTTTAGGATGAGTGTTTGATTACTTTGAGGTATGAGCTGCATTTCGAGTGATACGATCATGTCTTCATCCCATATGCTATTACTCTCACCAGGTGTACCACCTATCATGCTTCGGGATGAAGACCAATTTAGTCGAGAAGCGCACGGCTCATTCTCATTGATAAGCTCGAGACTCCATCCCCCATCAGATTTGCTATCGTCCCCATACCAGGAATCATCATAATCCACAGCATGTACAATAGAACCATCTACTGAAATGGAGATCGTATTGCCAGTATTGACCAGGCGACTCATATTGTCTATCCCAATGGTGGGTCCATAAATGTCCATCAAATGTGCTTCTTCTTGATCACAAAGAATAATCCATTGGTCAGGTTGGATGACCATATCGGGTAGTTGGAAATTTTGACTTCCGATCAGGAGCGTCACATCGCCCAGGTTGATTGCAGAGTCAAGATGACTTGCTGAATGGATTTCAATGAATTCGACCTCAGGAATACCGTTGGAGGGTGTTGGGTCATCATATACTTCGGTAATTAGAAGGTCTCCAGGATGTATGGATTCGATGGGGACGTAGCTGATAATGAATGCCGTGTCCAGGATATTGCCTAACCAATCACTGATGTCCGTGATTTGGAGTTCGTATTGTTCGAATGGCTGTAGCGGAGGACTTAAAGATATCTGTAGCAGTTTTTCTTCGATAAATCGGAAAGAAGTAACCTGAATGTCGGGGATAAGGGTGAAGTTGGATAACGTGATCACATTTGAGTCCAGGTGCTCGGAAAATTGTAGTAGCACAGTTTCCGCCCTTGTGTTCACATCTGTCAGCTGAGGTGGTTTTCTATCAAAAACCGGAAGTGTATCAATCACGAGATTGTCAAAGTAAAAGTGCTCGTTTCGTGAAGCTGTAAAAGAGCATTCAATCCCAAAATAGCGAGGCATGTAAGAAGACTGGGGGAAGGCATAGACACCTTCCAGCGTTTCTATCTCATCCATGATAGTGCTAATGTGCAAATTTCCTTCTATTACGTTGACTTTCAGGCGAAAGGATGGTTGCGAGCCTAACTCTGATATGCCCTGTCCTAGCTCTGTCTCGTCACTCTGTTCAATTGTATAGAGGCGAAGTGGATCCATAATACCCGATTCACCCAATTCGATCAAGAGGGCATTCGTCGGTTCAGATGCGGGTATGTCTGACTGCAGGTAAAGCCTTATTTGGTTGGAATTCGAGGGATCAAAGTCAAGTGAAATGTCGATTCCCCAGTGTTTTGTGTTCTCAGGAATTTCGGTCCAAATACTCGCTTCACCGCCTTCTTTAGCACTAAGTTGCAACTGGCCCTGAGCATTTACAGTGAAAGAATTTACGTCACCGAGCCAATTATCAAACATGAATTCAGTAGGAGAAAAAGACTCTGTGATTTGTCCTAATAACAGAGACTGGACAGCTACAAGACAATAAACAAGGGCTAGATGGTATCTCATTGGGAAAATTCGATAATACTAAATAAATAGAAATTATCTTTGCGCACCCTAAAAAAGGGCATTGTAGAATAACATAATTTTATCAAATGAAAGTAGCAGTAGTAGGAGTAACCGGTCTCGTAGGCCAGGTGATGTGCCAGGTCCTGGCAGAAGAATCATTTCCAATTACCACATTTTTACCTGTAGCATCAGCACGGTCTGTGGGTAAGAAAGTTCGCTTTAAGGATAAGGACTATACGGTGATCGGACTTGAAGAGGCAGTACTGGAAAAACCCGATATTGCTATCTTCTCTGCCGGAGGAAGTGTTTCATTGGAATGGGCTCCAAAATTTGCAGAGGTGGGAACTCGCGTGGTGGATAATTCTTCAGCCTGGAGAATGGATCCTTCCAAAAAGCTGGTGGTTCCGGAAGTGAATGCAAATGCCTTAAAGGAGGAAGATCTCATCATTGCCAATCCTAATTGTTCCACTATTCAGATGGTCTTGGCACTGGCACCCTTACATGAAGACTATGGCATCAAACGACTGGTGATATCTACTTATCAAAGCTTTACGGGAACTGGTGTACCCGCAGTGAATCAGTATCAGGCTGAACGCGATGGTAAAACAGCAGAGAGCCCGGCATATCCTCATCCGATTTTTGAAAATTGTCTACCTCATTGTGATGTCTTTCTGGAAAATGATTACACCAAGGAGGAAATGAAGCTGGTAAATGAGACCCGGAAGATTTTGGGTGACGATTCTATCCAGGTGACAGCTACTGCAGTCCGAGTGCCTGTGGATGGTGGTCATTCAGAGGCTATCAATATCGAGTTTCATAAGCCTTATGATATCAAGGATGTGAAGCGTCGACTAGAACAGATGCCCGGTATCGTTGTCCTGGATGATCTTGAAAAGAATGTATACCCTACACCCTTGCAGGCTAAGAACAAGAATGAGGTTTTCGTGGGTCGTATAAGACGTGATGAGTCAATTGCAAACGGTCTTAATCTGTGGGTTGTGGCCGACAACTTGAGAAAGGGAGCTGCCACCAACGCCGTGCAAATTGCCCAGCATATTGCCGCACAGCATTGGGTATGACTTGTATCTTAGGTCGCTTTGCGTTAACTTAATTGACTTCTACAGGATATAGAGCCTCCAAGTAGGCTTGGATAAATGACAAAAGATGAGAAAACGACTAGTATTTTGGGGTAAAAATGAGCAAGAGGAAAAGGTACTAATTGCTTTGGCTTTAGAGGAAGAAACCAGTGATGTAAATGTGTACATATTTTCGGAGACTCAGGCTACTGAAGAGTTCGCTTCTGACATGATGAAGAAATGGAGAGTAGGGGAAGAAGTGACTTT
>JAUILM010000410.1 GCA_030432855.1 Bacteroidia bacterium | reverse complement strand
GCAATTTAAAAATTGAATGGCCCTTATCTCGAAATGATTAGTCTTCGGGAAAAACTAACAATGGTACTGCACTATCGTACACCTGCGTTTTAGAAATACTTGTCCTAAAAATTCTCTCAAAATACCCTCTTTTTCTCCTAATCATGCATAGCAGGTCGCATTGGTTTTGATTTATAAAGGTATTTATACTTTGATTGACGCTTACTGACAAGGGCACTTCAAGAAAGCTGGTTTCTACATCCATAAGATCCAGGTCATTCTTCTTAGGTGATAGAACCTTTGCCTTTGTATCCACGTTCAGGAAGGTCACTCTAGCACCAAATGAGAGTGCTAAACTTCTGAGGGGTTCCAGAAGGCTGGGAGAGGTCTGATTTAAATCTGTGGCCAAGATGATCTGCTTTATCGGAAGAAATGGGTAATTAGGTGGTACCACTAAAACTGGAACCCGGGCATTTTCGAGGGCCGAAGCAGCAACACTTCCGAATACAATCTTCTCTAACCCGGAGACGCCTTTACTTCCCATGACAATCAGACTAATACCATACTTATCAACCATCCAGGTAAATAATGAGGTTACATTCTCTTCTTCAATTCCTGTCCTAAGTACCACTCCTTTTTCCTTTACCTTTTCGCTAAATTTCCCCTTGGTGAAATTCATTTTCCGCTCAATATCTTTCACGTATGGTTGCTCATCATCGGGGAAATTCCAGTCACGGTCAATTTTCCTATGGAAGGAATAACAATGGTACAATAGGATCTCACTCTTAAATTTAGCCGCGATCTCTATTGCATAATTCAATGCGTTATCTGCTATTGGAGAAAAATCAGTTGGAACAAGAATTCTTTGCATAAGAGGTCTTTTACCGTGAACGAAATGCATACACTAGTGCCAGACAGATCCTCTGAATCTATTACCTAATTGAACAAAGACTCTCAGATGCCTGATGTATGATACTCCTACCTTTAAGATATGCAGAATTGAGTAAAAGATGTAATGGGGAGTATCATCATTTGTGTTGCTCCAGATCATTACTTTCACACCCACAACAACCTTATTAAATACGAAAAACTGCTAGAAAATGGCAATCAAGCCAATTATAATCTGCCATGAAATTGAATTACACCCAATCTATAATGTGACGAGAATTACATGGAATCAAAATCAATACATCCCTCCGTCACTCACATCCATCCGACGTAATCTCCATCATCGCACCAACGGGTATTTCAAATGCAGCTTCTAGTTGGACAACAGGCGCTGCCAGCATGACCGATGCACCAGAATTGACGGTCGTGCATACATCAATTTGAGTTCCTGCCGTATAGATCCCAGTGGAGATAGGTGTATCTAGTTTTACAAAGGGTACACACGTGCATTGTCCACCAATTAATGAAGAAAACTCGTAGGCACCCAGATCAATCGTGGCCGTACCCGTTGCACCAGCGTCAAATATTCGATCATTTCCTGCAATGTCTGTCGGCTCACTGTTGGCTGTATTTATCCCGACATCGATGGCAGGAGAACAAACTTGCAGACTTAAGTCGTCTGAAGATGGATCCACAAAAAGAGGGTCTGCATCAATCACATTAGTTCCTAAGGAATAGCCTCCCTGAATTAGGCAATGATCTACCACACTACCTAAGCTCCCTACTTCATAAAACGGTGTCTGATGATTCCATAAAATACAATTTGTCAAAGACGGATTGGCTCCATTCAGATTATAAAATGCTTCGCTGGCGGTAAAACTATGATTTGCAAACGTGCAATTAATAAATTCTGGAGAAGAACCTTCACATGCAACAGCCCAGCCCCTATATTCAGCGTGATTATCTAGAAATTCACAATTATTAACCTCCAGATTACTGATGCTCTCCAGATAGACTGCTCCTCCATGATTTGAAGATTCATTCCTAAAAAATGAACAATTGGTAGCACTACCACCACTACCCGGGCCTGCGTAGATAGCACCACCTTCTCCTTTTAAATAATCAGCTCCATTAAAGGGATACCCCCTATTACTCTCGAATAAGCATCGGTTGAACTCCGGGCTACCCTCTTTGTTATAAACAGCACCTCCCTTACCTTGTGCTTCGTTATCTTCAAAATTACAATCATTAAATGTCGGATCCTGATCTAAGATATAAATTGCTCCACCGCTAAAGGTGATGCCATTTGGCAAAGATGCAATCTGGGTGGTCTGGTTACGCAGAAAATTACAATTATTAAAAACACTCCCGGATTGCGGATCGAATATGGCCGCACCATCACGGGCTACATTTTCAATAAAGTCACAGTCGTTAAAATGTATAGAACCCAAAATTGTATAGTCCTTAAATACGATAGCTCCACCTTCCGATCCTGCATCGGAGATCGCTTCATTCTGGAAGAACAGGCAGGAACTCATATTGAAGTTATAGTCGACTGCAAATATAGCACCTCCGGAAGTAACCATTTCATTGAGTGGATCCGTTTCCTCCACCACATTACCTACAAATCGAGTATTCGAGACCGTAGCTGTCCCATTGCGAAAATATAGTCCCCCACCCTGCCTTTTCGCCCGATTAATATTAAACTCACAATTCAGAAACGTGGGGCTACCATTTTCACAGTACATACCCCCTCCCACTATTTCAGTTCTATTATTGAAAATAATGACGTTATTAAATGTTGGGCTTGCATTCAGGTTGTAAATCCCTGCACCACTAGCATTATCAGCATATCCATACCCCACACTGACCTGATCTAATAGTGCGAAACTCAAAGGATCTCCAGCAGTATAATTATTATAGATTACGTGCAGAGCATTTCCTGCGATGTTCCCATCCAGGTTTCCATTATTGCCATCAATATCTCCACTCAACGTAACCTTATTTCCACCCGTCCTTTGATTTATCGAAGTTTCTGTACCAGCAAATCCTCCATAGATTTTCACATTTTCCAACATTTTGAAGGCTGAGGTTCGATCATTATTTGTTTGACCAAGTCCCCTATCCGGATAGTAGGTGCCATTTGCTATCCAAATTTCCCCCGGCGTGCCACATTGCTCCAGCAAAAAAAGTGCATCTTGCAAATAAATGAAGGCATTTTCCCAGGAACTCCCATTTTGCAAACCCGTAGTGGCATCCTGATCGACATAAAAACGATCCGCCACATACTCATATGCACCTATATCTACCTGATCGTATTGGATTCTATCGACAACTCCATAATCCGTAGTCGCCATGGATGGAGCATTGAGTCCCATATTAATCGCTGGAGAGCAGATCTTTAATTGAAAATTGCTGGTGGGATCCTGAAAGAGAGGGTCATCGCTAATAATGTTAGTTCCATTGACATACCCTCCTTCGATAAGACAATGCGAGACAGTGGGACTTGCCCCATTTACATTCAAAATTTCCACATCATTATTCCATAATATGGTATTGTAGATTTCGATGTCGCTGTCAACATTATAAATGCAAGCCTTATTATTTCCAAATAACTTATTCTCTGTAAAAGTAGAGTTTACTATTTGAGCTGCAGAACGAAAGTTGACCATAGCACACCCTTCGACGGTAAAGTTGCATCTATTAAATGAAAAAATACAGTTCTCAAATCGAGGAGCTCCAAAGTGATTGTAGACAGCGCCTCCGCTACGTCCGCTATTATTAAAAAAGTGACAGTTACGAATAATAGATGAACTGTATTCACTATACATAGCTCCACCATTTTCACCTGCAGCATTAGCCGATCCCCGGGTGATCACAAATCCGTCCAGTATGGCGGTGGAAGTGAGCGGCCCCATAGCAGTATATATATTTTCGATTACATGGTAACTCAGGGTATTAGTAGCAATCTCAGCACTGAGGATCGTCGGCTGATTCACCCAATTGCGATCACTTCTATTGACGGCATTATTTTTAAAGCCTCCATATATTTCCACGTCATTGAGAAGTCTGAAGGCTGCGTTTTGATCATCTTCAGTATAAATGCTACCCTCATCCTGGTCGGGATAATAGGTTCCCTTGGCGACCCATATTTCGACCGCTCTCGTTTGAGTCGCAGCAAATGTCAATGCATCCTGTAGATATTTGTAGGCCGTGGCCCAGCTCTGTCCATTACCTCCTAACGCTGCACTCGAGTCCACGTAGATTTGAGTCATCATGGCTGCCGTCTTATCCTCACCTGCAGCACTGGCATGAAATCCGGCACATATCGTCAACAGGCATCCTACGATCAAAGCTTTTACTGGTGTTGTGCATCTCATCCTCTTCGTGGTCTCTTTTGCACTAATTTCAAAAAGTGTGAGGATTTAGGAACAATACTTTAGTATGGTTTTACTGGGGTGTGAGGTTTGAGTTTGAGTGTGGGTGTGAGTGTGGTATCCTTCGCTCTAGCTACGGATACTGGAGGTTTGGGTGTGGGTTTGGGTTTGGGTGTTATCCTACGCCCAGGCTACGGATAACGCAGTGGGAGTGTGGGTGTTATCCTACGCCAGGGCTACGGTTGGCAAGCATTTGCGTGGACAACTCATAGTGCTTCGTGGGAATTAAGGCGCCTCCTGGTAAGCTAGGAGCAACTGGATTCCGACATGTGAGGTCTAGTTTCCACCAGAGGTTTGTGTCTCTAAGGGATCATCCAAATTTCTCTGATCATCATCATGCTCTGCACAAGCCATCCTGGCCGCTGATGCTGCGTTCGCATCCGATCGTGGGTAACGCCTATCCCCGTATGAGTTACAATTAGCCTCTTCTGCGTTTCCTGCGGCCTGGCACCCAGTCATTCCCATTGCCTTAACGGCCGCACTAATAGCTCCACACTCTTCCAGAATTTCTAAACCATCCATGCAGTCATTTTCTATTCGGTCCCCGGCTTCTTTGCATTCGGGTCTAGGCCCCTCCCATTTCGGAGGTCCGGTCGGAATGATGGTTATGGGACCTCCACCTGGTGGTGCTATTCCTATGAACCCAGGATCAGAATTCCACCAATTTGCCTGTACCTGAATAGATTGCCTCAGTATTACACTATAATTTTCTTTGCTGCTTACTTCAGATTTTGATTTCCTTAAAAGGGAAAGCTGTTTTCCAATAGCTGCTTTAGTGGCAGACAGGTGTTTTTTTGCTTTATTTTTATATTCAGCTTGGATTTCGGAATCCAAAAGAGGCTGGATATTTTTTTCAGTCATTTTCAGAAATTTCAAGTGATATTGGATCAAAGTCTGAAGTGCTTTGGTTTCCATCTTCTCCTGACTGAATTCCAGATGAATTTTCGAATACGTCCCACATGGAGGCGTTGGGTTGCTACCAAACAAGGGAATAAGTGTCCACACAACTAAAAAGGTTAGAGTTATTTTCATCATTGAAATCTTTAAGTGACTGTAAATAGCCTGCGATCGAATCTTGATCAGGTAGACCGCTACTTCCACTGGGTAATCAAATATTCTTTGCTCTCATTTACTAAGCTATGATCTTACGATATCAGAATAGCCATACTTTAGTATGGTTTTACTGGGGTGTGAGTTTGGTATCCTTCGCTCAAGCTACGGATACTGGAGGTTTGAGTGTGGGGTGTGGTAATCTACGCTGAAGCTACGGTTACTAAAGTGTGAGTGTTATCCTACGCCATGGCTACGGATAACGCAGTGTGAGTGACAATTTTCCTATTTTAAAGTACTAGCAGTATAAAAATTGATCATTGAAAAGAAGAGAGGTACTTAATCGATCA
>JAUILM010000409.1 GCA_030432855.1 Bacteroidia bacterium | reverse complement strand
CTGGGGAGATATGGATACGGTCAGGCAAATTACTTTCTCAAGTGTAGAATGCATCAATTTGGGAAAGATGACCAGGTAATGGGATTATCAATTACTTTGCTTAGTATTGAAGGGCTTCTACACTCCTGAAACCGGATACCGAATAAAAACAGAGGCGTTAATATTTATTGAAAACTCCTGGCACCAGATGGCGCTGTCCTTTTTTTGCCGACACTGGACCCCCTGCCCCCCTGCCCCTGCTTCTCGCTACGCATCGAACCCGGGGAGGCCTCCCGCCTGATTTACTTTAAAAAAGAAACGCAGATCAATTTTCAGGCACCTGACGTCCAATATCGATTGAGACGGAGAAGAAGTTTACTAAAAACTCCCGGAAATCGGTAACCTGAAATAGGTGGTTTTTACGGATCTAATAAAACAGTGAGTTTGGGCGTTTGTATTTTATAGTTCAAAATCACTTTATCTCCATACCATGTCCATTCACCAAGCTTTCTTATTGTTAGTGTCTTTCCTATTGTTAGGGCCAGCATGTAATTCTGATCCAGAGACATCTATTGAAACGACTATCTTCACGGGTAGTATTTCCAACTATCAGGATGTATCAAACACAAAAATCGTTAAGCTTTCTTCCCAGGAGACAGGTCACTATTTTGACCAGGAGGCTAGCATTGAACCTAACGGGTCGTTTAGATTCGATCTCTCTCTGGAATCAAGTAAGCAATTTATCTTAAAGCCCTTTCACAATACTTACGTTTTTTTACAACCTGGAGACAGTGTGCATATTGAGTTAGATCCTAATAGACCGAGGCAATCCAAATTTAGTGGAAGTTCCAGGGTGGAGAATGAGGCACTAAATGCATTCTATTCTGAAGGCTACTATGCCAGCTATCGAGTTCCGAAGAATATTTTGACAAATTACTCACCGAATGCTTTCTTAGATTATAGTGACAGTCTGATGCGATTTGGATTGGAGAATCTGTTGAGATACATGGCAGACATTGATCCAGGACCACAAATCACTAAGTCTTTGGATGCTCTTGTCCGAAATGATCACTATATCCGACTATTCGACTATGGTCTTTCCAGTTGTAGCATACTAAATCAACCTAAGGATATAGAACTGAAAATTGAAGATGACTTTCGATATTACCAACAGTTAATTAAATCCGTAAACAATTCCGGAGATCGACTGGTCCACCATTCCAGTATTAGTAGTGTTCTTGATCGGTATTTAAGGTATCTGATTCAATACCATATTCAAGATGAATCTTTTAATTATAACGATCAGCCTTACCAAAAGAGATTACTGAGTGAAATTATCGAAAATGTGAATAACGACCACCTTAAAGAGCAAATGCTCTTCAGGTATTATTCTTATCTGACTTTTCAGCATCAATTTGACTTCATTGATAGCAATTTCGATGTTTGGAAAGATCATGTCGTTTCAGATCCATTATGGTCGATCATGAAGGCGCAATATGATTCCAGCAAAGCTCAGAGCCTGTCAGCAAAACCGTTGGTAGGATATAGTACGAGCACTTTGTTTGTTGATCCTGAGTTGAAAAACAAGATTTTGGAGCACAGGGGAAAGATTATTTATCTCGATTTTTGGACTCAGTGGTGTCCCCCTTGTCTAAGTGATATTTTGGCATCAAAGGAAGATATCAAAGAGGCTCTGGAAGAGGGTGAAATTGCTGTCCTCTATGTGGCTCCAGATGAAAGTCTTGAAGAATCAAGGGAATTTATGAGAAGCAACGAAATCCCTGGAGATCATCTCTACCTGTCCTCAGAATATTTTGCTAAAATCATGAGTTCTTTTGGTAACAGTGCCATTCCTTTCCAGGTGTGCATTAATCGGAAGGGAGAAATCGTGGCAAAGGGCAATCACTATAGATTTTCATTACCCGTTACCCAAAACCTCTTTTCCAAACTTTAGATGGAAACTACTTCCACTTATAGGCAAAATACATGCAAGGTTCATCAGTAGCATTTCGTACACCATGCATGAGTTGCGACTCCATAAAGTAGAAATCACCTGCTGCTGCCTGGTAATTTTTGCCATCGATGGTGATCTCGGTATTGCCGGATATCATCATGATGATTTCAGTTTCATCGTGTTTATGGGGGGCATGACTGGGTCCTTTTGCATTTAGTTGGGTCACATGCATTTCAAATCGATCACACATAGCAGTTGGCCGATCGAAATATGCAATGCTGCCTCCTTTGGCGGTTCGCTTGAATGTGAGGGAGTCCTGATGCAGTGTTAGGGTCCCCCCTCCTTCTTTCCCTCGTTCGATATTCATGGGTTTTCTAGCCCGATATCGCATCACATAATAAGTCAGATTATCATCTCCAATATTTCGAAGGGAGTGCATTTGCTGGGGCATCAATAGTAATACACCACCTTTTTCCAGAATGGTGCTTTCACCTTCCACAGTGACTTGCATGGTGCCTTCCTTTACGATTATGCATTCTTCTATATCCTCATTCGCATGGGCTGTACTGGGTTTAGCTCCAGGATATTGAGTTGTGGCATGCATTTCTAAATATTCGAAATGTGCTGAAGTGCCTTCCATGATAGCTCTCGATTCACGGTCAGTGCCTTTTTTGACAGGCAAATCATCCCATTTGTACACACCCGATGTGATGGGCGATAGTTGAGCAAAGGCCGAAAACGAGAGAACAAGACAAGAGGATATTAATAGTGAACGCATTATTTGTTTTTTTTACTAGTTGTCAAAGTCTATTTGCTATCCTGGATTTCATCACTAGAATATAGAAATCAGGTGATGTAAAGGATGTCCAGGGAAGGTAATAAAAAATAGCCGGCCGAGACTTATGTTTAGAATCCGGATGTAAGGCTGAAGATGCATTGTTATCTGGCGAAATATTGCCTCTAGGTAAGGGTGTCAAGTTCTGGCTAAATTAATGTGAAATGAAGCAGAAATCATTTACAGCAACGCTCTGGCTGTAAAGCAATCAGTGACTAACACATTGATGAGCCCACCCTTTAATGCAGCTTTTATCGGATTGACTTTGCGATCTCCTCCGGCGACTCCAACTACCCGGGGTATTGACTTAAATTTTTCAAAAGGCATACCCATCACACGCTCATCCAGAGTAGATCGCACAGGGTCTCCGGAAGCGTCAAAAAAGCGAAGACATATATCACCTATGGCATTTTTTGCTTTCAGGTTCTGGATTTCTTCTTTTGAGAAAGTATTTCCACTATTAGAAAGTAATTGGGAAGGTTCCAGCGCTCCAATTCCTACGAGTGCCAGACTTACCTGGTCAAAAAGGTCATAGGCAACTCTGACGAAGGTATCCTGTAAGAAGCTATCCTTATTTTCTTTCGAGCTCACCACTGCGGGGGAAGGCAAAAAAACGGCTTCTCCCTGGATAAGTGCTGCTAATCTCTTCGTAAGATTGGTGGCGTGGATTTCAGCAGCAGGGTTTCCAATACCCCCAAGAATCTGCACCACCTTAGTATTTTTAACATTCACCAGGGGGTGCATCGCTTCCATCATGGCCAGCAGTGCTGAGCTCCATGATGAAATGCCGACCACTTCTTTGTGTCCTACACGTGTCTCCACATAGTATGCACCCGCCACTCCAATGCTTCGCAGTATTTCTTCTTCGGTCTCCTGGGCACAATCGGCTACTATGACCTCCTGTATTCTGTATTTGACCTGTAGTTGATCTTCGAGATCTGAATATACCCCCATCGGCACATTCACAGTGGTGCGTATAATGCCTTCTTCTTTGCCCTTCTTAAGCAGCCTGCTGATAGTTGCTTGTGATAGGTGGAGCTGTTCAGCAATCTGCTTTTGTGGCATGTCTTCTTCATAATATAGACGTGCGACCTTGCTGATCAGTCTGAGTCTGTTTGTTTCCTTCCTTGCGTACATCTCAAATAAATGGACCCTAAAGCTAAGAAAGAATAAATATTCATCGGTAGCTATCCTGGAGAATCCCTCCTAATGACTAATCCCGTGTGCCGTCTATTCATACAATTTGCAACCCCTGATCTATTCAGTTCTGGTTTTAAAATCAGAGATTAGAGATCCAATACTTTGTATATGAGACGACCGGCCCGAATTATTGCAATCACTGTGGTGGCATTTAGTATCACTTATTACTTGCAGCGACTTCATTTTGGCTCTATCCGCAACTGGATCGATTCAGGTTTGGAAAACATCGCCATATCACATTTCCTGACCTACCTGATCATTGGTATTCCACTATTTATTGGTGTAAATCTGATCCATGGATTACACAAAATGGCTGAAACTGTCGGCCTGGCTGGATCAGTTTCCCGTGGGTTTCTCTTTGCTACCGTTTGTACCCTTCCGATGCTAATTGGGTATGCGTTAGTATTTGACTTCAATTCCGACATCACCTTCACTCAGATATTTACAGGTGCCGTGGTAGCAGGATTTATTGAAGAACTCTTTTACCGGGGTGTTCTTTTTGGACAAATTTACCGATATACACGGCTTGGCTTTATTCCCGCTATCGTGCTGGGTGCCTTGGTCTTCGCCATGGGACATCTTTATCAAAGCCAGGATCCTTCCACCCTGATCGGAATATTTATTACCACTTTTATGGGTGCCATACTCTTTGCCTGGGTATACGTGGAGTGGCAGTACAATCTATGGGTGCCGATCTTCCTGCACATTTTGATGAATCTTTTCTGGATGCTGTTTTCAGTGTCTGATAATGCCTTCGGAGGAGGGTACGCCAATATATTTCGAATGATTACGATTGCCATGGTCATTCTTCTCACTGTCGTGCCTAAAGTGCGAAGAGGTCAGAAGGTAGAGATAAACAGGAAAACCCTGCTGATGAAGGACCACTGAGTCTTGAATTCACTGATACCTCCTACGACTCTTATTTAGTTGATTTCAGGTCGATCATATAGTATTTGAATTTTTTGGTCGACAAAGAAGTGGTGAAGACAACTTAATCGGCATCTTAGTGCTAAACATCAAATTTTGAAATTACAGGGAATCGGGCGGATGCAATTTTCAAGTCCTAATGGTACCGTCATTATGGGATGCGAAATGACCGTGTCTATCACTCCTGAGTCTCTCACAGAATGCCTGAATTATGTAGTAGTGGCACATCCTGTGCTTAAAAAATGCCTTCAGATTGATGCTGAAAATAGTGCGGAATTTAGTGAGTATGATGGCTCATGGGATATATATGAGTACGAAGAATGTGACAATGCCACAATCTATAGCAAACACCTGAAAGAGAAGTGGTTGTTGGGAGCCCCATTGATTCGGTTTGTTTTAAATCACTTTAGGGGATATTGCCAACTAATTATTTGTGCTAACCATGCAGTTTGCGATGGTCTTTCAATTGTGTATTTATTGGAGGACATAGCCGCATTTATGCAAAAGAAGATTATTTTATCCTCTGCCGACTTTATGCAGCTGCATCCGCAAGATTTGCAAGAGAAGTTTGCCTTCTGGCCTTTTAAATTGTTTGCATATTTGATGCGTCTTAAATGGAGGAGAATTCCATTTCATCTGACATCAAAATTGATCGATGATTTACATCGTGCTTACTGGCGAAATCATGCTGCTGCAATCAAAAGTATACTTCTTGATGAAGATCTCACATCCTTTATTATTGATCAGGCAAAAAGAGAGAGTGTCACCGTCAATACCTACATCACCTGGATGTTGCTTGACAGTCAGAGGGAAAGTACATCCGG
>JAUILM010000408.1 GCA_030432855.1 Bacteroidia bacterium | reverse complement strand
CTTCTTTCCAATTCTCTTTAAAGAGTAGCGGTTTACCAATTTCGATCGCTTTCAATGCAGCATCGGAAAATTGGCCTCCGGGCAACTGACCAAATACTACGGCCAATTCAATATTTATATGACCCAGAAAAAAATCATAGGCTGCTTGTTTAGGTACTCCCAGCTCCACCACTCTATCTACACCTTCTTTAAGCACGGAAACAATGGCCGCTCCAAAGGTTTCGGAAAGTGCGGGTTCTAAAATACCCATTTGTTCGATAGTGATACGGTGGGACACAGTCACGGGACCGTAAATCGTCTTGGCAAGTTCTTCACCGAGCGAATAGGCTTCCTCCGGGCCCTGAATAAGTGCACAAACGATAGTCTGTCGGGCAGCAATTCCCCCAAAATAATCATAGTGCGATTTTTCCTCCGGCTCCCAATTAAACACACTGGGATGTGAGGGATGACTTGCAAAATAAACAATGTCTTCCCGCGGATACAGATGATCCGCCAGGGGTGCCGCAGGATCTAACGAAACGCCCATAGCTCCTTTCTTCATCATAGGAACCAAAGCAGCCGTCACTTTTTTAATAGCTACATCCGGCACGGCGAAAATTACATAATCAGCTTCGGGCACCACCTCTTCCGGGGACGAAGCTGAGACACCTCGCTCCTTCATTCTGGCCAGTCCAGCCTCACCCACCTCCAGATACGAGACATCGTATTCAGTATCTTTTAAATTATCGGTGAGACGACATCCCATTTTACCACCCGCACCCACTAATACTACTTTATTCATAACATCTTATTTATTTGCCATTTAATATTTTTTGAAAATAATCATCGGATCCATTTTGCCCACCTTTTAAGGCAATTTCCATCCCGTCAAAAATCGGATCGCTGGAATGTGCCAAACAAAGAGGAGCCCCGGGAGCAATCGGGGTATACACTTCCAGTGCATAAATTTCAAGATAACGGGATACATAGCCCGAGGTATCACCTCCCACCACTACACATCTCATTTCTGACTTACGTCGGATAGTGCCTCCCACAATCTCTCCCATCGCGGCTCCCAACCTACGATTGAGATCACTGATTTTCTTATTTTTTGCAATGCTGGGATCCTCTGGTCCCAGGGCAGAATACACAATGACTGACTTACCTGTTTCAAGCAAATCTGCAACTGCACCCAGTACCTCATGGATATAAGAGTCATCTTGCACCAGTCGGGTGATGTTCAGTCTCAGACCCTCGAAGCCCTGGTCCATGCTATATTGAATCTGTCTTGCCGTCACCGGGGAGCAGCTTCCTGCCACTACTAAAATCTGGTCGGCTTTCTCTGCCACATAATCCACAGAAGAGGATGGTAAGAGCCCTGCAGAAGACATATATCTCGCCAAACCATAACTGATACCCGAAGATCCCACGATCAGCTGTGGTTTCCCATTCCAGTTTTCATAGAAATGCTTGCCAATATGCTCCAAATCTTCATTCGTCAGTGTATCATACACCGTAAGGTAGGATTCATCTTTGTGTGTCCCTTCATCACCGGAGATCTGAGCAATGTCTTCATATATTTGAAATCGATCCAGATTTCTAATCTCGATATCCGTCTGCTGCTGTAGATGCAGGCGTATATCACTCTCCCGCATGGGCGTGACAGGATGCACTGACATGACCGGATGACGATCCAACCGATAGGTGATATTATCCAATCGTGCGAAAAGATTACCAAACACTACAAAGCGATTTAAGAAGGGCGCACCGACGACACAAGGAATTTCTCCAGGTGCAAAGTATCGGCCAGCTACCTGGATAGCGGTGCCTATATTGCCACGGGTAGGTGACGAGTCCAGCGTGGAGCAGATTTTATACAGAAAAAAGTCAGACCTAAACGCGCTGAGTGCCGATAGAATGGGATCTAATTCCTCTTCCATCGCCACCGGATCCAGACTACGGGCAATACCTGCAACACCAAAAGCACGAAGTGTTGTATGGCCACTGGTCATTTTAAGTTCTACTCTTTGAAGGTCCTCAGCAGATGGGGTTTTGAGGAAGAGAATGCATGGCAACCCATTTAATGTCAGGGTCTCCATCACATCCGTAGAGCCGGTAAAGTCGTCACCATAAAAACTGAATATGTAATTACTTCTCGCCATCTATTTCACCAGATTTCCAAAAAATTCCAAAGCCTCCCGCAATTCGGGATGTGTCGCGGCAAAATCAGGTAAAGGTATCCCTGCTGCGGCTGCTTCCCAGGCCTGTTGTAAGCTTTTCACACCGGCCTGCATGCCGGAGGGATGAGAAACAATGCCCCCACCCGCCACGTACATTAAGTCGAGGTTACCGATCGCATTAAAGGTGTCTGTGGTCTGCCCTGCCCACTGACCCGAAGACAAGACCGCCATGGGACTTTTTTGACCTATGAAATCGGCCTGACACGCTTTGATAGATTGAATCACGGAAGCATCGCTTTCGCAAAATTTATTTCTGATCCCGTTAGTATGCAGGTGATCTACTCCCGCTAACCGCCAGATCTTCTGATACGCAGTAAACTCCATGCCCAGGGAGGGTTCGCGGGTAAACATACCCCAACCGCAGCGATGACCGTGGATGGGTAGGGCCGTATGCCGGGCCAAATGACGGACAGCACTAATGCCGGCCCAATTGAGATTGACCATTACACAGGTAGCTCCCTGCTCCACAAGGAAATCATGTCGATGCAACATATCATCCACATCTCCCGTCACATTGAAAGCATACATAGGCTTTCTCCCTACCGCATCGGCGTACCTATTAAGTACTTCCATGGTCTCGCGCACCCGATCTTCAAACGGAGCATGGGGAGCATCAGCCTGCAGCTCATCATCCTTGATAAAATCAAGACCTGCATGAATCAACTTCCGGGTCTGTGCAGCAGACTGGGCCGGAGATAATCCCACACTCGGCTTTATGATCGTACCAATGATAGGCCGATCGCGGACATCCACTAGCTTTCGGGTACCCTCCACGCCAAAAGCGGGTCCCGGATATTTCTCATTGTAAATTTCCGGTACTTCAAAATCCAGCAAACGTAATCCTGAAAAGGGAGCAAGCTCGAATAGATTACCCGCTATAGTTGAAATTAGCGCCGACAAATTGGTACCGATATTAGCATATGGCCAGGTCAGGGTGACCTTCGCCCGGCGAATGGGATTCCCATCCTTACTTCGGGCGCCTGGCAGACGTGGTTCTGTGACGGACTCCAGTACTTCGATGTGCTCGATCGCAGCCAGATGATTGGCACGTAGTGCATCACTTTCTCCCGGTGTACGAAGAAACGTACCGCAAGATTGCTCACCTGCCATTATTTCGGCGGCGGCCTCTATCTCGTAAGAAGTCTCGATTAAATAGCTGGCTTTTATGCTGTCTTCTCTCATGATCAATTTCTCTGTTACTACTGACTCACCAGTGATTTCAAATACTTCATGCTTTCTTCTACCCACATCTGCTCTTTCTCAACAGTCTCCTGAATGGTATCCTCCGGAGGGGGCCAGAGTTCCAAAATGGCCGATCGACATATGCCATGCGATTGTACCTGATCAAGTAACCAGGGAATGGGCAACATCCCCTGTCCCGCTACGGTCCCCAGCACATCAAATCCCATATTGTGCCCTTTCCGTCTGATTTGATAATCTTTTACATGCAGATTTATGGTGTGGGGAAGCAATTGATCCACTACCTCAAAAAAACCTTCTCCACATCCCAGCGAGTTGACCGAATCCATGCATATGCCCACCCAGGGAGAATCTACACTTTGAATGATATGTAGAAATTCCTTCGCTGAAAATCGATCATGATTTTCAATACCCAACTGCACTCCGGCATTTTCAAGCGAAGGAATTAGCTGTTCTACCAAATGGATGACCTCTTTAATCGCAGGCTCATATTCCGGAGCATCGATCACCACTCGCAGCAGTTGGGCATTAAATAGCTCACAGAGGCCCAGGTATTGTTCGACCCGCTCTATAGTCAGTCCCCGGATACCTAATTCAATCTCCAGTCCTAATGCGCTGGCATGTTTATAAGCAGCCTGCAATTCCGCGTCGGACAAATCATGTAGGGGAAGATTATCTCCAATCTGCACGCAGTCTGCACCAAGAGCATGCGCCATGTCCAGAAACTCCATGAGGGACATAGGCTTCTCGGGCATGAAGCCTGGCACACCAATAGACCAGGCAAGTGCGTATGTACCCAGTCCTATTTTACTCATACGAAATCACTTGATTAGATTCAGCCGACCGGTATGCGTCAAAAATTAATCGTACCGTCTCCAAATTATCACTTCCCACCGTTTCAGCTTTCGATTTGTGTAGCATTGCGTCCAGTATATTCTGATTGCAACCGACAATGCTGCTATGCACTATAGCATAATCCGGATCCGACCAGGTATATACCGGTGGACTTGCATCCAGTGAAGTCGTACCCTCCCTGGTCGTACAGGCGATTCTATATCCAGGCTCCAGTGATATGGTACCCAGTGCCCCTTCAATTAAGATCATGGTTTCCGGAAAGTACTCCTGCTCAAACCTGGAAGCATAGGACATCTCGCAGTAGGCATGCACTCCTGATTTATGCCGGATGAAGACATTGGCCACATCTTCTCCTTTGATGACAGGATTGATACTGTGTGTCTGGCAATACAATGAATATGCCTCTCCAAACAGGAACCGGGAAACATCGAGGATGTGCGCTCCCACATCCGTGATAATAAACTGCTCCAGATCGGCCAGAGAAGGCTGATTTTCAAACACGGGAAAACTACTACAAAATCGGATACTGGCCTTGAAAGGAGCGCCGATACGATTTTCATTGAGCAGCTCTTTCACCTGTCGGATAGGTCGCTGCCAGCGAAAATTCTCATGTACAAAGAATGCCACACCACGCTCTTGACAATACCGGACCATGTCTTCCGCTACATCCAGGGAGGGTCCCATGGGTTTCTGACAGACCACAGACACTTTATGATCGGCACAAATCCTGACCAACGGAGCATGGGAGTCTACATCCGAGATGATATCCACGAGGTCTACCTCCTCATTAGCCAGCAGCGAGGTAAGGTCATCGTAGGTATTCCTAACCTGGAAGAGATCTGCCAACTCATGTGCTTTCGTAATATCCTTGTCACAAAAGGCCACGATCTCCACCTGCTCTCCTATTTCCCTCCAGGCATAACTCTGGTACTTGGCCCAAAAACCACAACCCACAATAGCCAGTTTGATACATTTCATTTAGCAGGGACTATTAGCCTTTGAATATACTGATCTCCCGCAGGAATTCCTTCGACAATCGGCAGCATAGTGGTGGGATGAGAAGCCAAGAGTAATATGACCCATATTGACATTTTTCCGCTTACTGCTTATTACCATTTTCACAATAAATGTTTGTTAATTAGTACGACTCTATAAACTATCAATTGCCTATTTGCCAGAAGCTTCTCCTGATGTTCCGAAATCAGCAACACGAAGCCCTTCATACAATTTAATTACTTGATTATTCGAGCGTTTGTTTTTCGGTTTGCGTAAAGAGATTTATAACCGAACAGAACATTAAAAATAAACCTACTGCATGTTTCGTTTCTTGTTTTAAAATATTAATAATTTATTTTTTTAATATTAATACGGATGGGCCATCAAGCGGAGATTTATAATTGGCAACCGGTTTTTGAATGTTTCCTTTTTCTACGAACTCGCCACTCTTAGGATTGAACCAGTGGTAAGATCCATTCTCCGGGCTTTGA
>JAUILM010000407.1 GCA_030432855.1 Bacteroidia bacterium | reverse complement strand
CCAGGAGAGACAGCGCCCGGTAATGTCTGCGATTTCCTTTGTAGATTTGCTCATGTGGATACCACAAGCACACATAAAGTTTATTTTTTCATACCGCCAGGTGTTCACCTATTAGATGTAGCCGGTCCTATTCAGATATTCTATGAAGCGAAGGAAGAGGGTGCTGGCATTGAAATACATTTTTTAGGACCAACAGTGGCATCGGAACAAACAAGCAGTGCCGGTTTGATCCTGGGGTCGTTAAAGAAGTTTGACAGCGTCACTTTAGAGGAAAAAGATTGGCTAATGATACCGGGAGTGGATGCCAGTTTTTTTGACTCCGATGACTTTTATCTCGGAATGGGTCCATTCTATTCGTGGATGAAAGCACAATACAGGAATGGCGCTCAAATTTGCTCCATTTGTACAGGCACCTTCTTTTTGGCCCAATCTGGGCTATTGGATCACAAACAAGCCACTACCCATTGGAAATACTTTGACCAACTTAAGAGGCAATACCCTGCTATCGAAGTAGTACGGGACCGACTGTTTGTTGAAGACGGCAGGATACTATCAAGCGCAGGAGTAGCTTCAGGCATTGATATGTCGTTGTACGTATTGGAGCAACTGTATGGTCCTCTTTTTGCCACGAGGATCGCTAAAGAGGTGGTTGTGTACCTGAGACGCGGTCCGGCAGATCCTCAATTGAGCATTTTTCTCCAGTACCGAAACCATCTGGATCAATCTATACATGAAGTGCAGGATATCATCAGCCGGGATTTGACTGAGCGTCATACCATTACATCTCTGGCAATGCGGGTGCACATGAGTGCTCGAAATCTATCTAGAAATTTTAAGAAAGTTACCGGCATTACCATTGGTCAGTATATTGAGAAATTGCGGGTAGAAAAAGCCCTCCAATTGAGCTCTCAGGGAGAAACTATGGAGAATATCACAACTGACATTGGCCTCAGAAGTGTAAATCAACTCCGGAATTTGCTAAAAAAATATCAGGAGAAAATACCTCTGGTTGGAGGTACATTGTCCTGATACTGCGTACTCCTGTCCTACCAAAAAACTGGCATCTCTCTACCTTTGCTGCAAATGATTAAAATCCAATGCAACGATTTATTCCTATCCTACTGACCATCGCAACTTTCTTTAGCACTTATGGTCAGGAGATGACGTATACTTGCCCTCCCTGCGGTCAGTCCTGTGACACCCTGACCTTCCATGAAGGAGGGATCTGTCCCCACTGCCAGATGATGCTTAGACCGACATCCGAGATTAAGACGATCGCATTCTACTTACAGGATGGTGTAGAAATTTTAGATTTTGCCGGCCCCCTGGAGGTTTTTTCTTATGCAGGATTTGAAGTATTTACTGTGACTAAGCAAGAAGGTCCTATTAAGTCGCAAGGTGTTCTGAAGATCCAGGGAGATTATACGCTAGAAGATGCCCCTAAGGCAGATATTGTCGCCCTTTTTGGTGGAAATTCCAACATTTTTTTTGAAGACACCCTTCTGGTTTCCTGGCTTCATCGACAGACGGACAGCACACAATTTTTCTCGGTTTGTACGGGTGCCCTGGCACTTGCTGAAGCGGGACTTCTTGATGATCAGTCTGCCACTACTTTCCACAGTACACTGGATCATCTGGAGACTAATTATCCTAAGGTCGATGTGCATAGGAATGTACGATTTGTTGATAATGGACGCATCATCACTACAGCAGGTGTATCTGCAGGAATCGATGGAGCTCTTCATCTGGTGCAAAAGCTTTTGGGGTATAATGCCGCCCGGAAAACAGCCTACTACATGGAGTATGAATATTGGCAACCCGACAACGGTTTAATTCTGTATGAAGAACCTGTAAGATCAGTCTATCTCTCAAAGAAAGAACTACACTCATTTGCTGGTTTCTATGAATTTACCGGTCCTGAAGTAATTGAACTCACTTTAGACGACCGAGGTGATCTTTGGGCGGTAATAGAAAAAAATCAATTTCCTTTATTTCATGAGGGAAAAGATTTGTTTTCAAATATAAATGCAGAACCTGTCCGATTTATACGTGATGAGCAAGATAAAATCATCGGCTATAAAATTCCTGATCAAGATCGAATTTTTCGAAAAATAAAATAACATGAAAAAGCAGGACATTGGTGCTTTCCCCGAATTCTTTGATCGTTACATCCATAAAGTTCCGGATGTCGATTTGCTAGCTACACTGGAGGAAACCAGGCATCTCTTTGACGATATAGAAGACAAATTGATAGCTCTTGGAAGTCATACGTATCAGGAAGGTAGGTGGACCGTGAATCAGGTACTACAGCATATCATTGACAATGAGCGTATCCAGAGCAGTCGTGCCCTTCGGATCATGCGGGGAGACAATACGCCGCTGCCAGGATATGATCAGGACATCATGGCCAGAGATACTTGCTTCCCTGACAAAAGCACCGAGGTTTTATTGCAGGAATATAAACTGGTGCGGGATAGCACTATACATTTATATAAGTACGTGCCCGCTGAAATGATACAGCGTACAGGCCTCTGTAGTAATATCACAATTTCTGCCCTGTCCATTGGATTTGTGATCTCCGGACATGCGATTCACCATAAAAATGTATTACTCTCCCACTATCTCGACCAGGCGTGATCAAGATAAAAAAGGATATAGTCTGTAAGGGCTATCTTGCATCTTCAGTCTTAGACGCCCTGGCCAGGATGAGGCGGTGAGATGTACGCTACTAGAGTGATGCCACAATCTCTACTCCAACAAAATCACCCCGCTTGATGGCTCCTACTCCACCTTGTGAGAAATAAGGATTTAAAAGAAGTCCATCCTCGGCTTCACCCTGATCACCTTCCAGAAAAGTATAATGAAATGAAAGTTTCAATTTTGGTGAAAAATAGTAATTCACACCCACGTCAATATTTTGAGATGCACCTGCATCCGTCTGAAGGGCCAATGCTTCGTCAATACCCTGTGCATCAAGTGCCCCTTCAAATCGTGTGAATGTGATAGTCGGCTCGAGAAAATGTCCTGAATGCAATGGCTGACTATATCCCAGGCGCAAATACCCTACCTGACTGTTGGACTCAGATCCGGGACCTCCTTCACGATGCAACCAGAGCCAATCACCATCAATACTGACCGTCTTCCAGTTGCCCAGCCAATCAATTCCCACCGCACTGTTTTCTTTAAATAGATCGGTCTCTCCCTGATATGCACCTGCCACAGCAATCGTGACTCCATTTCGTTCACCAAAATAGTTGACTTTATGAGAAGTCGAATAAGATGTGCTTTCGGGGTCACCAACATGAAAAGCCAGCCGTCCCACCGTTAGTAGTGCATTCTTATACCCCGTAGAGTTATTGCTCAAGGCCTGAAAAAGAGGATTATATATGCCTACATCATATGATAAAGTGATAAGGTTGTCAACAGGTATCTGCCCCCCCAAATTTAGCCCCATAGCCCGGCCAGGCCCAATCCCGGCCAGATGCCTCCTGTGTGTATTTTGGGACCACGATTTTTCAAAAGAAATACTGGCCATTGCGCCAGTGAAATTCTCACGTCCAATGTTCAGCGGTGTATATCCCAGCGTAATATGCCACAGATCGCTCCCCGCATCAATCTTCCATCTCAGATACGCATTCCATAGGCCAAATGTGGGAAAAGCACCATTATTCGAACTACCAAATGTACCGGACAAAACATCTCTTCCAATAAAATCAAGAGCAATATTAAGTTGATACGATATTTCGGGAAATAGATGTCCCTTTACCCCAAAACGAGAACGGCGTATCTGTGTATTGAACCGATCGTCAACCTTATTATAAGAAGTGCCATCAAATACTTCCTGACCTATGGTGTAGGTACTCCATATCTGCCATGCTACGATGGGTTGTATGGTGGGTTTAAAAGTAGCGGAAGACTCCTGTCCTGTCACATTTGTTCCCACATAAAAAATGAACAGGCCGAGCAGGATCCCACGTGTATTGAGTATATCCATGATGCGTTAAGATTTGTCGCATGGAAACATCCACACGTCATGTGCTGCAGGAATACGGATGAAAATACGTTCAACCGTTTCTTCTCGACATTGAGAAGATTTGTGTATTAAGTTATGCCCCTAATGTGGTAAATAATCTCGCAATGCTCCGTAAGCGAATGTTCCTATGATTGAACTAATAATCACAATAAGTATCGTCCAGATACCATGTCCAACCAGTGTAAAAAGAGGACCAGGACATGCACCGGTCATCGCCCATCCCAGACCAAAAATAGAACCACCAAGTAAGTACCTGGGGATGCTCATATTTTTGGGATTGAATGAGATCATCTCACCCGATATATTTTTGAAATGTGTCTTCTTCACTACGGCTACCATAATAGCTCCGAGAATCACTGCAGTGCCAATGATCCCGTACATATGGAAACTCTCAAAGCGGAACATTTCCTGAATTCTAAACCACGATATCGCTTCCGACTTTGTCATCACAACACCAAACAGAATCCCTACCAATAAATATTTTAGAAATTTCATGTCCGTTGATTAAAGAGTGAGAATGTGAGGTAATATGAAATGCGTCATGACGAGTCCTCCGATGAAAAAACCGATGACGGCAATCAGAGATGGTAGTTGCAAATTTGCCAAGCCACTAATAGCGTGTCCTGAAGTACACCCTCCTGCGTATCGAGTACCGAATCCAACGAAAAAACCACCAATGATCAGAATTATAAATGACTTAAGCGTAAAGAGATTCGCAACATCAAATACCTCTGAGGGCACAAAGCCCGCACCTTCAGTCATCGTTTGAGGAGTAGCGACTCCTACACTTTGCAAGTATGCTTGTGTGCTTTCTGAGATAGCTACCGGCTCAGGACTCTGCAAATAATGTGAAGCAATAAATCCACCGATGACGGCTCCCCCAATAAAAACCAGGTTCCAGGTCTGTGACTTCCAATCAAAGTCGAAAAATTTATATCTTTTTCCTGCTCCCCCAATAGCACAGAGTGTCCTTAGGTTAGCAGAGACACCGAATTCACCACCAAACCAGAGCAACAGGAACATAACCACCACGATCATGACTCCACTCACAGCCCAATGCCAGGGTTGAGAAATAATTTCTAACATTTTAAATTCTTTATTTTATAAAGCAAAAGATCAAAAAAAGACTCTCCTTCTAACACATGGCTAAAAAAAGAGCCTTTGTAACCAATTAAATTAACATCTTAAACTTCTCTAGACCTCAAACATCATGATAGGTCAAGAGGATATCCTATAGTTTCTAAGTCGTTGACCACTTTTTTCTGGTCAATCGTCTTAGCGCCGACAATCCGTACTCGCCCCGTCTCTATATCTACTTCGACCGAGTCTATCCCGCCGATGGTGAGGAGTTGATCCTTGATGGCACTTACGCAACCTCCGCACTTCACATTATCCACTTTCAACGTTAAGGTCATATTCAAAGTCTGTTTTTATAAAGTAGTGGGACAAACGTATTCGCTCACGGGAACTTCTGCTTTCTGTAATGCTTCAAATCCCCCCTTAATGTCAATTACGTTGTGATAACCCCGGGCTTTCAACATAGATGATGAAATCATAGATCGATACCCGCTGGCACAGTGTAAATAGAACTTATCGTCCTTTGGAAATTCTGCCAGATGGTCATTTAAGTTACTCAATGGAGTATTAACTGCATCGATCACGTGCTCGGAAAGATATTCTGAAATCTTCCGTACATCGAATACTGGGGGTAATGTTCCTTCGGCTTTAGTT
>JAUILM010000406.1 GCA_030432855.1 Bacteroidia bacterium | reverse complement strand
CGTGGAATTTCCACCCGGGTCTCATAATCCGGTACATTCCCCAGTTCGACTTGTGTAATTTCCGGATTGCTTAAAAGTATGTTTCTTAATCGCTCAGCGAGGGTCCTTAAAGTCCAGATATCTGCATCTCCAAAAAGGCCTATCTGCAATACGTCTCTTTGACGGGATTGAAGTCTCACTACCGGTCTTTCGATATCATCAGGAAAAGTTCGGATGCGGTTGATCGCCTGGTCAATATCCTGAAAGGCTCGCATCCTTTCAGATCCGGCAATTAATTCTATGCTGATTTCTCCGGACCCTTCGCTGGCTTCGGAAACAATCTCTTTTATACCCTGGACACTACGCACAGCTTCTTCTACCGGTTGCAATACGCCTTGTTCTACTTCTGCCGGAGATGCTCCCGGATAGGCAACGGAAACCTCCACAAAATCGAGCTGAAACTCAGGGAAAACTTCCTTCTGTATTTTGGTCATAGTAAACAGCCCCCCGGCAAGCAGTAGAAGCATTAATAGGTTGCTTACCACGGAATTTCTCGCCATAAATCCAATGGCACCTTCCTTTCGTGCTGTCCTCCCATTTTCTCTGTCTTCCATGCGCCTGTTGATCTTTTTAATTTTTAGAAGTTTCCGAAGCTGTGCGTAATTCAAGACCATTGCTTACGGCACTTAAATCGGTAATGACCACTTTTTCATCGTCTTCCAGACCTTCGTCTATGTATGCATGTACGTCGTCTGTCAGGACAATAGATACCTTTCGTATTTCCAATGTATCGTTTTTCATGACCCAGACGGTCTCGTTCGTTCGCACATAGTCCCGGTTAAGCTGTACAACATTTTCTATCGCATCCGCCTGGATATGTACCTCGACAAAAGTGCCTATCATGAGTTTCGGTGCTCCTTTCAATGCTCGGGTCATGGCCAGAGGATCTGGTACCGCTATCAGTAACCTCGCTAATCGGGTCTGTGCATCTAGGGCCCCGATTTGTCTCTCCAGATATCCATCCCTGTAGGCTCCATCCGGCCAGGCAGTGGGATTCTCGATGCGTACCGGCGCTCTTTTTCCGTTATTCTCATGAGGAAAACTCAACCATTGTAGTTTGGAAACGGGAACCGCTGCTAAGATCCAATAGGAATCGGTGCCGACAATACGCCCTAAATCATCACCTTGAGCTACCAACGAGCCCCTGGTTACATTTTGAGTCAGGATATGGCCATCAAAGGGTGCACGTATGGTGGTTCGCTCCAGATTTAACCGTGCCTGATCGACCGAGGCCTCTGCTGCGCTTATGGCTGCTTTTACTGCAGCGAGTTGGGGTTTTCTGAGGACCAGTTCACGTTCTTCTTCAGATAGTGGATTGTTTCCAAAAAGAGAATCACTGGTTATCAGTTCCAGGTCCTGCTCTGCAATTTGTTGGCGCCCCATTTCAGTATCTAACGTGGTTTGTGATTGCAGCAATTCGCTCTTACGAAGTGCCAGGGTGTTGTGATAATCGGCAGAGTCGATTTGTAAGAGCACCTGATTTTCCCTGACAAAGCCTCCGGGTGTAAACGCGGGATTTCTTTTGATGATTTGTCCGGATACCAGCGGACTCAGATTTACATCTTCCACGGGCTGCACCGTTCCGGTCGCTACGATTAGGGGCTCATAGGTTCCTTTCTTTACGGTCACCACATCCACCAGCATAGCGGTTTCAATACTTGCACCTACTCTTTCGGCTTCTGGCTCGGTTGAAAAAATAAGTAGGGTAACGGCAACACCAACACCAAGAATCACCAGGCAAATCAAAAGTATTTTTATGTTTTTCATGAAATCTTTTTCTTAATTCTCCAGTGTTCTTCCCGTTTCGAAACTTCCTGCTAAAGCTCTATACAGTCCAATGCGCACCAGAATTTGTTGCAATCGTGCCGACACATAATCCCGGCGTAGTTGCTGTTCCTGATCTAAGCCCACCAAAACATCTAAATAGGGAATAAAGCCATTTAAAAATTCCACACGCAATTGCTGGTTACTTTTGGTTGCCAAATCCAATTGACGATCAATGTTGTCTAATCGTTGTGCCTGCATCGCTTCCTGGGCAAGACCGTCCTCTACTTCCTGAAAGGCGAGAAGCGTGGTCTGTCCGTATTCATACAGTCTTTGATTTTTTATTGCCTCCGTTCGATCGATTTCGGCATTCAATTGTCCGCCATAAAATATGGGCGTCAACAAGTTTCCGGCGATAGAATAGGCCCAGTTCTTAAAAAGGTTGGCAATATTATTAGATCGAAGTTGACCTTGCGTAAATATGGAAATTCTTGGGTATTTATTGAGAACGGCGGAAGCCATATCGCGATCAGCCGCCAGTAAGATTGCATACGACTGCTGTATATCAGGTCTTCGGCGTATTAATTCCAGCGGCAGACCGGTTTGAGGTAGCTCTTGCAAGGCCGGTAAATCGGTATCAGCGAAGGTCATATTTTCCTGAGGTTGGTTCCCCAGGAGCACTGACAACTGATTTTCTAACAGCTGGACATTGGTGCTAAATATAATTTCTTGTTCTTTTGTGCTTTCTGATAACTGTGCCTGTCTTAAAATATCCACGGCTCGTATTTGACCACCCACAAAGCGTGACCGCATGAGATTTATGATATCTTCATTTGTGGTAATTTGCTCCTGAGATATCCTTACTTGCTCTTTGGCGGCCACCAACTGGTACCAGGTACTGGCAATTTCAGCAGACAATGAAATAGCGGCTGTTTGGTAATCAAGTTGGGTGGCCTGCGCTCTGAAGTTTTCAGCCTCTACCGCAGTCCTGATTCTACCCCATAAGTCTATTTCGTACGAAGCCAATAGACCTATTTGTGTGTTTTCTCCTCCTCTAAAGTCATTCAACGGGAAATTTTCTGCGGTCTGTACAGTTACTTCACTTTGCGGGAATTTGTTGGAGGCCTCCAGAGATACAATGGCATTGGCGGCTACGAATTGCTGCCAGGTCGCCGCCAAATTGAAATTTTGTTGCATCGCGCTGTCTATCAATCTGTTTAACTGCTCATCTTCGAAGGCATACCACCATTTGTCTTGCAGAACCATAGTGCCAGTATTCGAGAAATCGCTGATTTCTTTAATCGGCATATCTGTGTTGGATATGTGTGGTGAGCAACTCACAAGTAGTAGCATGCAGCATACGAAACACGTAAGTATCATATGGTTCATTCTACAGGTATCGTGCATTTTCATTTTCAGAAAGCGTTCGTTTGGCAGTCTTAGCGATGATGTGATAATAGATGTACTGAGATTTGCAGTCAATCTATTGAACATGAATCCTCTATAATCACTCGCTTGGTAATCAAAAGTGTAAAGAAAGACTTGGATCAGACGTTTGATAATTTACAAATAATAATTACTAATTGTTCGACCATTTGATGATAAATTGCAATTTTCTAATTAAACCCATTCTGTGGGTTCTGTCTATGGTGTCAAGTGTCCTATTATTTTATTTGTAGTTTGTCTTGCAATTTTTCGAAAGGTCCACTGCATAGAAGGAGTAGCGTTAATATCTCATGATCAATATTGAGAAGTTTTTGTACCTCATAGTGAACATGAACCTTATTGTTCAAGACCCACTATATTTGTCCGAGACCCAAACAGACATAGTATTCTCACCAGGTTTGGAGTTGGGAAAGGGTTGGCTTATGCGTGGATTCCTCATAGCTCAGTAAAAATCTATGGTTTCAAGTGTGTTATTCTTGATTTTCAGTGTTGGTGAATAACCTGATGCAACGAAGTGTCCTCTACTACAGAGCTCCTGTCCGTCTTCAAATTGGCAACAAATTTTGAATTCTCCTTCTCCTGGGTTTGGGAATGAAAAAATTGTTTCACTCTGTCCGTTAAGTTGAATTGTTTGGTTTGAATAGGTTGAAGTCAGAACTACGTTTTCCACTTTTTTCTCTGTCTCAAATAAAAGTCGCACAGTGACGAGATTTTTGGGACCTCTCGTTTTAATAGTAAAATGTCCTTGATCAGAAAGAATGAACTACTGAGAACCACTCCAATTAATATCTTTTTCACGTTCTTTAAATTAACGGATCGGCCTTAACTGACGGTGATCCCGATAGGGTGGCTGGCATGGTCACCGTTTGTTATGCCACGTGCTCCTTTTGTTCAGAAAGTCCTCGGAGAAAGTTCGGACATATATCAAAACCATTCGGCCACACTAGTCCACCGCCAGAATCTATTATCACCTTTTTAAATTCTGATAGGACTAATAATTCTTTGGTAAATCCCTTGCCAAGAAATGATTGGAAATCTATGACAGTCCTCAGTCCATCCTGAAACCTTACAGCGATCTGATAGTCCTCTAGGACTTTAATTTCTGTGATTCTGTTCATCTTAATTCAGTGGTTCAATTTTATCAAGTCGTTCAGGTGTTTGTGCTTTTTCCCAGTTGATCATGAGTTCCTCTCTATGAATCGAAGCCCATTCTAATACTAACGCATTTGCCCTACTTGGAAGTTTCCCAGCAATAATTTTCAATGTCTGAATGTCATATTCTGCGACGTATTCGCCATATTCCGCATGAAAGTGTGGCGGATTATGGTCCACAAAATACATTCTAATGATTATCCCATAGAAGCGAGAGATTTCAGGCATATTCTAAGTTAGTTATTTTTTGTTTTCTTATTATGTGGCATAGCTCATTTCTAATTTTACTTTTTATCCTGATAGACAAACTGCGTAGCTTCTAAGTTACATTTTTTGCAACAGTGATTAAACATCGAATTTATTGTATTTGACAGACAGATCATGTGTTTAGTTGCTAATGAAACAACCTAAAGGCAGTGGCCGCCAGCTTCTTTAACCAGGGTGTGTAGGTTTGTTCCATCACACCGCGGATAGTTTTCTGATTAATACGGCTGGCGACAGGGTAGGGGTATACCCGCTGTGTTATTTTTTTGATGGGTACCTGGTTTTCGGAAGCAAATTGCATCTCCTGGATCAGATCACCGGCATGAGGTGAGATCATGGTGCCGGAGAGTAAGTGTCGATTGCCAATGCGGGGGCCGGAGGTCATCCAGTAGGAGACATGTCCATAGTCATAGGATTGGATTATGGCACGGTCATCTTCGCTAAATGACTGGTCTTGACGGTAGAATTTTATACCATGTTCCTGTAGCTGAGCTTCATTCCATCCAAAGGTGGCCACTTCGGGATCAGTGAAGGTGACCCAGGAAAGGTCTCTGGTGGTGTTCTTTTTCCTGAAGAAGGGAATAATTAGATTGCGCCAAAGCTGGCGTACCATTTTCTCGGCACCATGGCTGAACATATATTTACCGGCTGCATCACCCACGACATACACATTAGGATTGGTAGAGCGTAAATATTGATTCACCTTTATTTTTCCTGTATCAGTCAATTCAAGGCCTGCTTTCTCAAGGTCCATGTCTTGGGTATTTACAATGCGACCCACCGCCATCAGCAAGGCAGTACAGGGTATTCGTCTTTCTTCATCATTAGTCTTAAGGATCGCCTCCTTATTGTCGATACGTACCACCACCGATTTGTGGTATATTTTAATGCCCTCTTTCTCAAATTGTGTTTGCAGGATTTCACTGACCTTAACGGTCTCCCTGGAGAGTAGTCGATCTCCCCGATCTACCAAATGGACCTGTGACCCCAGGCGTTGAAAAGCTTGTCCCATTTCACAACCAATCGCACCCCCACCAATGATGACGAAGTGCTCCGGTAGCGATGTACACTCATAAAAAATATTTTCGTTGGTGTATACA
>JAUILM010000405.1 GCA_030432855.1 Bacteroidia bacterium | reverse complement strand
TGTACCTTATTTACCTCTTGATGATCTTTTCCCGAATGGTTTTCCCATCGGCTTCCAGCGTCATAAAATAGACTCCCGGAGGCTGATCACTTATATCAAAAGAACTTTGATATCCGACATCCGTTCTTCGCGAAATCTCCTGACCTATGCTATTGTATAAAATAAGCTGAGACCGTACTGGTGCTTTAGACATTTGCACATTGACGACTCCGTAGGTTGGGTTAGGAAAGACCTCGTAGGAAATCCCATCATTGAGATCCTGCGTGGGTGTAGAAGCTTTACCCATACTCAGATCATCAATGATATAGTAGGACTCATTTCCCATCGCAAGAGATGCCGAATCACTTTGCGCTATGATCATGATCAGAGCAGAATCTCCCTCTGCGAAGCTCCTACCGGCATCATTCATTTCGATAGGTACCATTACTTCCGTGGCATCAGAAGAACCTCCGGCATACTCAAGTACTCCTCCCGCTGTGAATGCCTGCAGATCTGTAATATCATCGGCTTCGAGTAATAAATTGAAAGGGTCCTGTCCGGCGATTGCCACCACAATAATTATGGAATCCATGTCAGAACCCACATGAGATATCGACAATTTCAAGTAGTCTGGTTCAGAACTACAAGGGAAGGTAGTAATCAAATCTGCGATACCTAAAGCCAGTCCAGGTGTCAATTTTGCACCAAAATTTCCTGAAGTTACTTCTACTCGATCCAATCCAAGTGGATCACTGGCTAATTCAGGAAACAAATCAAAGAGTTCGGGACCTAGTATCGCACTGAAAGAAAGCAAAAGAAGTCGTGAAAGCGATCCATAAAATGCCGGAATGGGTACTTCTCCATCAAACGTAAGTTCAAGATCTTCCTCTAGAATCGGTGCACCATCAAACCACTCCTCCATGGAGCCATTTGGAACACTGCAAACGTCCTGTGCCTGTAATTGAATAGATCCGAGAAAAAGAAAGAAACATAATGTGTAAAGTCTAGTCATGTACATTAAAGTTTTAGTGCTTGGTTAAACAAAAAAAAAAAGGAGACTTCCCTCGAAATCTCCTAACATTAAATATAAAGATTATTTTATATATAAAGGCTAGAAACGTCACATACTATTCTTCCATTTTGTCATATCTAACTACGGATGATTAATCTTCTTTAGCGATCCACTCCTCTACCACACCAGCTGACGAAGTGACTCGGACGCGATAAATCCCTGAAGGAAGATGTTTCACATTAAGTTGGTTATAACCATAGAGCTGATCGTGACTAATCATCACTTTACCACTTCGATCGAACACCCTCAGTACAAAATCATCGTCTTCCGGCAAGTCTAATTGTAGATAGTCGGAAGTCCGCTGTGGAAATATCTGATACTGAAAAGGTGCTGCCGACTCATCAAAAATATCCAGCATCAAAGGATCAGTCTCCTCCTCCGTCCGCATAGCAACATCTCTGCTTCCCATCACACCATAGGTGCGCTCCAATTGGGCGAGATATGTAGCCGGTACAGAAACCATCGTATCTGACAAAGAGGCGAGCGTAGCATCCGCTGACTGAGCAGTCAGTGCAAAAGCCGAGGTCACAAAAAGGAAAAGCATTGTAAAAATTCTCATGTTCCAGGTTTTAGATGAATAAATGGTATACCTAGTACGTGCATACCTAACGGGGTTCATCAAATAGCCTGAAATTCTGATCGGGAAAGGATGGAATTTCTTTTTCAGAAACATCCACAATAGCAACGCCAAAAATACCACATTTCGCTGCTTATTGCAACATTCTCAACACATTCTTATTGTCTTAATATCAAAGAGTTAGCATCTTACAGCCACATTTAGCCACATCAAGATGAAAAATGTCTCTGAAACGGACATCTTCCCAACCCAATTCGAATAAATAATCACGGCACTTATAGCTGAAATACATAACTTACCTCTATGTACCATTGGCTTACTTTCAGTGCCTTAATACTTTTTGGCTGGAGTCTCGCTCCACGAAAAGTCCCCATGCTGCTAATGGTAGAGATATGCGATAATGCACTTGATGATGATGGAGATGGTCTCATTGATCTGCTGGATTCGGACTGTGATTGTCCGGTGGCTGAGCCTGTATCGTTGATTCCAAATCCCTCGTTTGAGGATTCTCTCTGCTGCCCTTCCAATCGAGGCTCACTCCACTGCGCTGAGACCTGGATTCAGGCTTCTGCCGCTACTACAGACTACGTGCATGCCTGTGGTTGGTTTGGATGGGAGGATCTGCCGGTCCCCCTCCCTATCCCGGATGGAAATGCGTGTATTGGATTTCGGAATGGAAGATTTGGAGAAAACAATCCCAACCCCAATTGGAAAGAATATACCGGAGCATGCTTAACTACTCCGCTACGTGTTGGAAATGAATATAAGTTCCAATTTCACATCGGCTTTACCAATCCCCAGAATTCCCCCTCTATTCAAGTATCTCTCTTTGGCACTTCCGATTGCAACAACCTGCCCTTTGGGCTCGATGATGAAACCTATGGCTGTCCCATGAATGGTCCGGGCTGGATGTTACTTGATTATAAGACGGCCTATGGAGCAAACTCCTGGGTGGTGAAGGAATTCATAGTCAAACCCACCGTGGACATATACGCAATTGCCATTGGACCTGAGTGTTTCGAGCAGGATTATACGAACAATCCTTACTATTTTCTCGACAATTTGATACTGGCAGATGTACGTGAGTTCGAATTTACCATATCCGGTGAAGGCAATGTTTGTAATGACAGTTTCGCGCTCAGTTTGCCATATCGTGATTCAATTGACTATCAGTGGTATCGCAATGGGATCGCATTGGTGGGTGAAAAATCTTCCAGTATAAAGCCAGAGTTGGAAGGAAGATATCAGGTCGTGCTGAAGTCTCCCACCACCTGCAAGGTGACGAAGGTTTATGATTATGTCATTCCTCAAAGTACTGTAGTCATGGCAGAGTTTCTGTGTGATGGCTCTCAGCGCAACTTCTATGGCAATATCATTTCAGAAACCGGAATCTACCGGGACACGCTCAAGACAGTTTCGGGGTGCGACTCCATCATCGAGCTTCATATTCAGAAGTTGGTGGATACACCCATGGACGTCCAGGCAAAGATATTTCCAGGTGAGACATACAAAGTGGGATCGCATAGTTTTTCAGATCCGGTCACAGAGCAAGTCACGATTCAATCCTCCCACGGATGTGATAGTACAGTAATACTTGATCTTAATTACTTTAAAGTATTCGTACCCAATGTTTTCAGTCCAAATGGAGATGGTCTCAACGATTACTTTCACTTTCGGGATATTGGTGAAATTAGGATGGTGTCATACCTCAGAATATTCAATCGATGGGGCAATTTAGTCTATGAGCAGCGAGATCTTGCCCCCCAGGATGAGCAGGCATATTGGGATGGAAAATCCAATGGGATTAATTTGCCCGAGGGTACATACATCTTTCAGGCCAGTCTCCTTATGAATGATGATATGGAGCATCCTATCTCCGGGCCTGTTACATTGATTCGATAGACCGTACTGATAGTGCCACATCACTCACAAAATCCAGTTGCAAGCCTTCTTTGGTAATTGCGAGCTCGGAAACTTTCAGATCTACCTTATCAAAATCAACCATATGACCCACCCGCTCTTCAGCAATGGCCAGGAGCTTAGGTATCCATTTACTGATTTCAAGCGGAAAGATACTCTGAACCTTCTCCTCTACTTTTTCTCTAAAAAGCTTCACTAATCCCTTGGTAATAATACTCGCATCACTATGGGAGGTAAGATCAAAATCTAACAACTCCAACATCTGTCGCTTATCATCTAACCAAATGTGAAAGCGAGTGACCAACGGTCTTTTTAATTGTGTCGTAAACACTTCAATTTGAAGCCTTTGAGGGGCAGGACAGGAAGCAGTGAGTCTTTCGATCTGGACTTGTTCCACTGGAATCATGGCATTGACCTGAGGTAGCGAAAGCTCCAGCAACTCATTTATTTCCCCAATAGAAATGAAAACACTGGAATGATGATGCTCAACACTGCGACTATCTATAAGATGAATGTCAGTCTTTTGCCCATCAGATGACCCCACATCGACTTTGGCCAGGTTTGCCTCCAATCCAAGGGTCACACCAATGCCTTCATTCTTAAAGGCAAGATCCTCCAACCGAATTATTGCCGACTGTAGCTCCATGGCAAAGTTTTGCGCTACAGGGATGGGCTTTACAAAACCCCTTAGTTGCTCGACGATAGTTGCCTTACTAGTGAGCTCATCGATTTTCTCGTTGATTTGAGTTTCTACTTTCGACTCAAGCACATTTGTGACCTTTTCAATAGCCCATTTTACATCTTTCAGATTGATGTCAATCCATCTAATATCTATCAAATCAAATTGCAGAGCTTGTAACCATTCTCCCTCATCTGCTATATATATTTTCCCCTCCAGTTCGAGATCACCCTTGACCCTCATCTTACGCATTCTTCGTGTAGGACCACCGTCCACATTGAAACTAATATGTAGATGGAGACCATCCTCACGTGTCTGAAGATCCATCAGCTTAAATTGTTCAATCGTAATGCTTATCTCGCCCACGATGGGTATGGAGTGTGTAATTTCCTGCGCTGGCATGATCTCTATCATCTGTTCTACCTGCTGTCGGAGTAGGTCCTCGCCTACAGTAATATTGACTTGATTAACATCTAATTTCATTGTCTCGTATTGTGACCAGTCCTGATTTCCAGAGATATTACAATTATCGCTATACTAATATCTGAAAATCTGCGTTTTATGTGCGTTGGTCTTCTGTTCTTGTAGACCATTCATTCATGGGGTTACAATTTTGGAAAGTGAGTCGAGGATCATATTTTCGACTCACTTTTTCATTTCGATAAATTCTTCTCCTATGAATCGGACTGTGATTTTACTAATTATAATTCTTTCTGGATCCGGTTTGTTGACAGCCCAGCAAGCGGATAGCATATATCTGGATGCGGTAAAATATAGAAATATCGGTCCATTCCGGGGCGGTCGTTCTGCCGCGGTGACGGGAGTTGAAGGAAAGAAAGATCTCTATTATATGGGGGCAACCGGTGGTGGAGTGTGGAAAACCACAGACGCCGGTGGGACCTGGGAAAACATCAGTGATGGCTTCTTTGGAGGCTCGATAGGTGCCATCGCCGTAGCACCATCCGACCACAATGTCATCTATGTAGGTGGCGGAGAGAAGACGGTCCGGGGCAATGTTTCCCACGGATATGGCATATTCAAATCGGTAGATGCAGGAAAAACATGGAAGCCGTCAGGTCTTGCCGATTCGAGGCATATTAGCCGAATCCGGGTTCATCCTAATAATCCGGAAATTGCTTATGCTGCTGTCATGGGGGATCTCTATCAATCAACAGACTTACGAGGTGTCTACATGACGCAAGATGGAGGTGAAAGCTGGAATCAAATACTTTTTGCCAATGCAGACGCCGGCGCAGTAGATTTGTGTTTTGACCCCACTAACCCTCGCATTCTGTATGCAAGTACCTGGAAAATCAGACGTACACCTTATTCGCTATCCAGTGGAGGAGCAGGATCAGCTCTTTGGAAAAGCACAGACAGCGGAAAAACATGGTCCGAGATCAGTAAAAACAAGGGATTCCCCACCGATACATTAGGGATCATCGGTGTCACTGTATCCCCGCAGGATCCTGAACGAGTTTGGGCTATCGTTGAGTCAAAAACCGGAGGTGTCTTTCGATCCGATGACGGAGGCGATA
>JAUILM010000404.1 GCA_030432855.1 Bacteroidia bacterium | reverse complement strand
TCTTCACAAATTAGAGAACAGAACAAGGAATATTATACCATACTTGAGTCAACACAGAAAGGAACCCTGGATATTACACCATGGTTGTTTTGGTTCTTAAATTGCTTGAAGAATTCAATTGATGCTTCAGCAACAATAGTCCAAAAGATAATGTCCAAACATAGATTTTGGAACGAGCATAAGACAGTCACATTTAACGAAAGACAAATAAAGGTGCTTGAACTTCTTTTTGGCGATTTCTTCGGAAATTTAACAACTTCTAAATGGGCTGAAATCAATAAATGCTCACAGGATACAGCACTCCGGGATATTCAGAATTTAATTGAAAAAGGGGTGCTCCAAAAGTCAGCTTCAGGAGGAAGAAGTACTAACTACAAACTAATTTGCAATAAGACTGACTATTAAAGCTTCCCATTTAGGCACACGGTTATTCTAGTTTTGTTTTCTAACGGCCTTCTGTCCGTACAAGCTAAAAGATTGGAAATCCTCATCCCGCAGAAAGCTAACCTGCACTCCGGTGCTGGAATGTATAAAGTCCAATTGTTCACCCTCAATGGGAGTCAGCTCGTAGGCATCACCATTGGGAAAATGAAGTGAGATCATGTCTTCATTTTCATTAATAGATACGGAAAGGTCTATTTGGTCATTCCAGGTATATTCTCCGGGCAACTTTTTCAGGGTTTCTGAGCTGACCTGTGCCCGCTGTACTTCCACCTGTTGAAAATGCGACCAGTCATAGACTTGAGCAGCCGATAAGAGCAGCTCATTACCTAATGATCCTCCATTGTCCGAATTGATGAGGTACACTAAGCCATTGCCCATGGTGAGGCTTATTGTCATGCCTGTGCGATATCCTGCATTGCCTCCGTAGTGTGTTAGAGAAATATCATCATTGGATCGGTTGACGATAAATCCGTATACCAGACCATCTCGTTCGTCATCTATCATCGACGTAATGTCCTCCTGTGAGAATATTGAGTTTCTACCTTGATAGGCGTTGTAGATTTCCAGAAGAAACTTAGCCAAATCGCTGGCGGTGCTCCACAGTCCTGCAGCTGCTTGCTCCGGATGATTTCTCCAACCACCCTGCAAAACAGTCCCTGATGATGTATATCCCCGGGCTATATGATGGGGTTCTGATGTGATTATAGGTTGGGTGAATTCTGAGTGTTCCATCCCGGCTGGTTCAAGAATCCATTTCTTCATAATGTTCGAAAACTCATCGGCAAAGACATCCTGTAAAGCCACTTCAATGGGTGGAGAATTCACTCCACTTGCTCCCAGGAGAACTTCTACATCAGAAGGCATAGGGAGATCTTTGCTATATCCATCGTAACCACCGGATGTGATGCCTGAAGTATGGGAAAATATGTTTCGAAAGGTCACTGGATTATCGTCTGTCTGCTTTCCTGGTGGCAATACATAATCCGTCAGGTACTCCTGGATGTTTTCATCAAGATTGATTTCACCGGCAGCCTGCATCCGGATTGCAGCAAGCATAGTTACGGGCTTTGACAGCGATGCGGCCTGGAAAATGCTTGAACAGTCCAGGCCGGATTCGTCCGGAAAATTTGGATTTCGATAGATGTCTGACCAGGCAATTTCTCCTTCATGTATGATCGTCAGCGACAATGCCGGTATATTATAAGTTGACATTTTCTCGGCAATTGAGCTGAGATTTTCTGTTTCTCCTATAAATCTTACTTGTCCCCGAATTCCAGAGTCAAGTTGGCCTTTTCTTACGGCCGACTCTTTTGAGATAATGCAATCCGCAGCACGGACAGTTGTCCTTGACTCGTGCGATCCTTCTGGTGATGTGGTACAAGCTCCAGTAAGAACCATTAGGAGAGAAAGTACGATGTGTTTTGTTTTGATTGAGTTTACATGTATTAGTTCAGACATGATTATTGCTGATGGTGATTTTTTAGGGGCTATTTATTTTTGAAATTTTTAAAAGAGAAGTGCAAGGTAGTAATTTCCACTACTTAGCCTTTGCCAGAAGTAACAAGCTGCTTTAGCCTGCTTCAGGAGTTAGAAAGGCGAATATTTAGTTGGCAGGTGGATCAGAAGAAATCAAATGTTCTCCTTATCTAATCTTAATTTCCTTGACCAAAGAGGTAATCGGGATAGCATATACATTTTCGTCGTTCAGTAGGAAAACCACTTCTTTAGTCTTTCCAATCAGTTTGCCCGATCTGACTTCATTGTCTTCTAATCGAATGGATATATCACTTCGGTCCAGGATTTTTCCTTTTGAATAGCTACCGTAAATGTCGGCCGAAAGATATAAATAAAGAATCGCACTTATTACATAGGTGATGATGATCACGTTCTTAAACCATGATTTTTTCGCCTGCCCAAGACTCATCACCGAGTAAATTTTCGGCCAGCGGTTCTTCATCAATATATCCGACTTAATTAGAATATAAACGATGATGATCGAAGCTGATGCAAAAAGTAGTATGTAGCCATCGGAAAAAGGGGCAATTAAAAAATCAAAAACATCGGCATAGTAGAAAATATTTATGTCGAACTCAGCGTACTTCTGATAGTTAAACAACATGCCGATTCCTACAGTGAGTAGATAGAAAATGGTCACCAGCGTTTGTATTTCCTTGATGACTAATTCGTACGTGTCTTTTATTAAGCCCTCTTCCATTTTATCTAAATAATGCTGGACTGTCACGACACAGCCCCTGGTTAACCTGCCCATTTGATTGCTTTAAGATAGTGATCTTAATGTCGTATTCCTATGTAGTGAAATTTTGGAAGGAATGCTTAGAGCAGTGACCGAATAGTCTCGCAAGTTAGTGAGGATAGAAGAGGAATAGGTAGCAATTTCCGTGCGTTTAGTAGAGGAAACGACTGATGGTCATATAGTAAGACCATATAAAAGTGATCTTTCCACACGTTAAGCCGCTGACAGCCCTTTCAATTCATATTCTCTGCTAAAGGCTATTGGCATCATATTGAAAAATTTTGAAAACTTCATGACCATGCTTTTACTGATATTTCTTTTGTAATTAACGATTTCTGTTATTAACTGTCTGGAAACATCTAATCTCCTTGCCAGTTCGGACTTGGTTAAGTTGTGTTCTACCATTAGATACGTCAGTAGTTCAACCGGATCCATGTCTTCTTCTGTTCCAAATTCTGATATATTTTTGTTGTCATAGTCTTCAATGAGTAACTCCAGTAGGTCTATCAGATCGGTATCTTTCTTTAAGCCTTTTCTCAGAAGCTCCTCGTATTCATTGCAATAGCTGGTATATTGTTGTAATGTCTTAATTCGTTTGTATTTCATATTCATCATTTAAACATATCGACTTCGCAGACACCAATTTTGTCATATTCTTTATGGGTTCCCACAAATTTTATGAATAAAATACACTGTCTTGGCTGAAATTGATACCCACAAATCATTCGATATTTATTGTGTCCTACATTGAACACGATTCTGCTTCTACCTGTTTTCCTACAAGTGACTAAATCACTGTTTGGATTTGTTGTTATAATTTCGTGTGGTGTACTCCATGAGTTTGCGTACTTTAACCTTCTTCTAAAATCTTCAAATGCCTTCAACATGGTTGCATCATGCTTACAATGATTAAGAACGTTTGACCACTTTATAAGTCTTACCCTCACCTCACAAAGATATGAAAAACTTGTATCTTTGTCAACGTATTGTGAACAATTTGAGTTCTTTCAGTTATGGTTTGTATCGCTGATCCCGATATTTAGATATACTAACTAGTAGAGTCTGCGACAACATACTTTTCCATATCTTTAATGGAGATAAAACCAACTGAAAAAGACATGGACAGACGTACCTTTTTAAAGCATTCCTCCCTGACGACAGCGGCTGTCCTTACAAGTCACAAATCATCTGGCGATGAACCTCAGGTAGAAGTTCTGAATCCCCGGGCCCGGGTGCCACTTAGTTTCATCATTGATGACAGCACGGCACTGGTGAATATGGCCTACTTCGGTATACCGCAGTTCAAAGAAGTATTTCCCGATCAGTATAAACAGGATTGGCGAAAGCTGCCCCGAGAAATTCCGGATTCTTTTGTTTTAGAATTTTTGGAGTGGTGTGATATGCATGGTGTCAGGGGCAAGTACAGCATGGTCCCTTATCCGGCTTGCACCGGTTGGTTGCATCGATTTATCCCGGGGTGGTCGAAGAAGGAACTCAATGATAGCATCGGTATTATTCGAGATCTGGCGCAGCCAAATTGGGATATTCATAGTGAGATGATCAGTCATACACGAGTAATCGATACGAAAACCGGTTTGCCTTTTCCTGAGGCGACCCCTGATTTTATGGAAAATTGGGAGTGGAGCCAGGAGAAAAGCGCCGACGAGTTGGGAGAATACATTGCATACTCACTGCAGGTTTTAAAGGATGCCGGTTTACATTGTGATGGGGTGACAACACCTGGTGGTTTTTGCCATCGCAATATTCCCAATTTGGCTTTGGCCACTAAGCATGCCGTTCGTGAAGTGTATGGTGGAAATATTGCGCACTTTTTTAGATCACTCTACACAGAGAAAGGAAAGAGTGTCGCACCTCAGATTTTTAATGCAGAAGGGTTGGATACCGACGATGCGAGTTGTTCCGTTCATACAATTGGTTGCACAGGAGACTGGTTTGGTGGATGGGATGGTCTTACACCCGGCGATGCCAACCGATTTATCACCGCTGATCTAAGTGAGGGTCGGATGGTGGATGTCATTGAGTCGGGGGAACCTGCCATTATGGTTTGTCATTGGCCTGGCATCTACTATAATGGGGATAAGCTGGGCTTTAATATTTTCAAGACTGTGGTTGATCGCCTACATCAGAAATATGATCATTTGATCTGGATGAAATTGAGTGAAATTGCCCGATACTGGGCCGCGAAAGAGCTTAGTACCGTCACTGCAACAACTGATGAGATTCATGTAAAAGCACCTTTTGCCAGCCCGGATTTTACTTTGAAAATTGGACAGCCCGTGAAAAACCCAGCTGTGATGCATGGAACTTCAAGAACCCCATTAGAAAAGGTTTCTAATCAATCCTTGTTGAGAGAAAATACCTGGGTAGAAAATGGAGGAGAGACAATTCTCTGTTTTGATCTGCCTCAGGGTGAAAGCAAGATTGTTTTTTGATCGGTGTCCGGTGTCCGGGAGTTTTCATAAAATTAAATCCATGTCTCAGAAATGAAGGCTTTGCGGCCTTTGCGAGAAATCGGATGTTTTGCTGATGTGTGGGATTGTGGAATTTCCGATTTTTTATTTACCACTAAGATCACGCAGGACACTTGAGTTTTAGGTTCCAGGTTCCAGGTGCCAGGTGCCAGGTTTCCGGTATCCGGTGTCTGGTTTTCGGGAGTTTTTGTAAAATTAAATCCATGTCTCAGAAATGAAGGCTTTGCGGCCTTTGCGAGAAATTTCTTGAATCGGGAATGGTTAATTTATTTTTACTCTTGAGTACATTGCACTTGCAGGATAGCAGTTTCTGGCACCTGTATCTCGCCTCCTGCCTCAATACTTAATGTAAAGCATTCGGCATTTGTACCTGCTGCTAGCGTTACGATCTTACCACCAGGAATTGCCACTTCGTCGCACAAGGTGGGAATATTTCCAGTGCTCCAAAAGAAAAGATCTTCATGCCATAAACCACTTGTAGGACCCACCCAGGTATTTGTCTGTCGAATGTAACATAAGGGACAACTACTACACACCTGAATAATTTCAGTTTGTGAATTGCATCCCACCGTATTGTTC
>JAUILM010000403.1 GCA_030432855.1 Bacteroidia bacterium | reverse complement strand
GAATCTCCGATCTAAAAACATTTACGTTCTAGACCTTGCAGCACTGGTGGCCGGGGCAAAATATAAAGGTGAATTTGAAGAGCGGCTTAAAGCCGTGATCAAGGAGGTGAAAGCATCAGATGGAGAGGTGATCCTGTTTATTGACGAGATTCATTCGCTGATTGGTGCCGGTGGTGGTCAGGGTGGCATGGATGCTGCCAATATCCTCAAGCCTGCGCTTGCCAGAGGTGAACTGCGTACCATAGGTGCGACTACCGCTGATGAGTATCAAAAATATTTTGAGAAAGACAAAGCGCTGGTAAGGAGATTTCAAACGGTATATATAGATGAGCCTAGCGTTGAGGATACGGTCTCGATTCTACGGGGTATACAGGAGAAATATGAGGTGTACCATAAAATCGACATTCTCGACGAAGCGCTTATTGCGGCTGCCGAACTATCACATCGATATATAACCGAGCGAAAACTACCCGATAAGGCCATAGACCTGATTGACGAGGCTGCCGCCAAGCTACGACTGGAGCTTGATTCAGTGCCGGATGAAATCGATGAGTGGGATCGCAAGGTGATGCAGTTGGAGATCGAACGAGAAGCCATCAAACGAGAAAGTGATCCTAAAAAGCTCAAAGACATCAATGAGCAAATAGCAAATGCGCAAGAAAACCTCGACCGCCTACGTGCGAGTTGGGAAAATGAAAAGCAGGTAGTAAACGCCGTGCAAAACATAAAAACCCAAATCGAGGAGCTGGAACAACAGGCTGATAAAGCCGAGCGGGAAAGCGACTATGAAACTGTAGCGAAAATCCGATATGGGCAAATCAAAGAGCAGGAAAAGCTCTTGAAAGAAGCCGAGGAAAAACTAGATACGCTTCCTGATGAAGGACGCTTTACCAATGAAGAAGTCACCTCCAACGACATTGCCGAAGTAGTGTCCCGTTGGACAGGTATTCCGGTGCAGAAAATGATGCAAAGTGAGAAAATCAAGCTCCTACATATGGAGGACGAGATTGGAAAATCTTTGATCGGTCAGCATGAAGCTGTAATTGCTGTTTCGGACGCAGTACGACGTAGTCGGGCTGGATTACAAGATCCAAAAAAGCCTATCGGCTCCTTCATTTTCCTGGGCCCTACTGGCGTCGGTAAAACGGAGCTTGCAAAGACTCTCGCTGAAGTGCTGTTTAACGATGAACGTGCCATCACGCGCATTGATATGAGTGAATACCAGGAAAAGCATGCTGTATCAAGACTGGTAGGTGCACCTCCTGGATACGTCGGGTACGATGAAGGTGGTCAACTAACCGAAGCAGTGAGACGTCGACCTTACAGTATAGTTCTGCTGGATGAAATAGAGAAAGCACATCCCGACACCTTCAATATTTTATTGCAGGTGCTGGATGACGGAAGATTGACGGATAACAAGGGTCGAGAAGCAAATTTCAAGAACACCATCATAATCATGACATCCAATATGGGTGCCCAAACCATCCTTGAAAATTTTGAAGACCTGGAAGAATTGGGTGATGATCACCGAAAAGATATCGTCGAAACCACCAAGGAGGAAGTCTTTGAGTTACTAAAAGAGCACCTACGTCCGGAGTTCCTCAATCGGATAGATGAGCGGATCATGTTTCAACCACTGACAAAGGAAGAGATTAAAAAGATCGCCCGGCTACTGCTCCGAAAAGTGGAGAAAAATCTTGCCTATCAGGAGCTAAAAATTGCACTGACGGAAGATGCGCTTGACCTGCTGGCCGAACTGGGATACGATCCACAGTTTGGTGCACGACCGCTAAAGCGAGTCATAGAGAAAGAACTGGTCAACGAGCTCTCCAGACAAGTACTTTCTGGTGCTTTTACCGCAGGGGAAACCATCTATGTGGACGCGCAGGAAGGTAAACTGGTATTTCAGGAGACACCATTTCCTGAGAAGGACGAAACTGAAAAGGAAAAAAACACGGAGGAAATTGCTGCCAAGAAACGTCGGCGACGCCGTAAAAAACAAGTGGACGACCTGGAAAAAGCCACAAAAGATGTAGAGCAGGCTACGCAAGCTGTCAAGAATGACGGAGGAGTACAGCCTGAGACAAAAACTGGCGAAGCAGGGGGTTAGGGGCTAATCGTCTTGGTTTTCACCCAGCGAGCCAGGTTAGGACATCCCGACAAGAAGGTGGGTGCAATCTCTACATACGTGGATTGTACTTTTTCCTCCAGCCAATCATTCAGGTACGAATTCTTTCGAGCTTCGATCGCTGCATTCTTGATCTTCGTATAATCTTGTGATAGATTCGCCTGATGTGGTTTAGTACGTGACTGTAGTAGTATCAAGCGATATGCGATCTCGCCTGTTTGTTTTGTAAACTCAATGGGTGCAGACATCTCACCGATCTCAAGGGTGTCGATAGCAAAGAAGATATCAACATCCAGCTGAGCTGTTTCAAAGAATGTATTTCCCGTAGCGGGATTTAGCATACGTCCTCCATTATTATAACTCTGTACTTTTTCATCAGAATACCGCTTTACCATTTCTTCAAAAGAAACGGAATCGTTTTGATAAATCTGTCGAATCGAATCCAGATAGGCAACCGTTTGTTCGAGGTCAGCTTCAGTGATCTCTGGCTTTATCAGGATGTGGCGCGTATGAATAAGATTTCCCCGACGTTCCAATAACTCTATCAGGTGAAACCCGAACTCTGATTCTATGATTTCGGATAACTCACCCTCTGTGAGATTGTAGGCAGCCGCTTCAAAAGCTGGTACGAAAGTACCTCGCTTCTGTAAGCCCAGGTCACCTCCCAAACGTGCTGATCCGGCATCGTCAGAATATAATCTAGCCAGTTCTCCAAAATCCTCACCTGCCAAAATTCGCGCTCGAATGTCTTCAAGCTTTTTGATGGACTTTGCTCTTTCTTCAGGACTAATCTTGGGATTCACTACAATCTCCCCCACTTCCACTTCAGAACTAAAATAAGGCAGGCTGTCCTTCGGAATCACGTCAAAATATTCTTTTACCTCCTTGGGAGTAATCTGAATATTAGCCATCACCTCCGACTGCATACGCTCTGCAGTGAGCTGACTCTTTAGATCTTCCCGCATCTCATTTCGTACTTCAGCGACCGTCTTACCGTAGTAAGACTCGAACTGGCTAATGTCATTATTCATCATGCCGAGTATCTGGTCTATCCTGCCCGAGAGTTGCTGCTCCACCATGCCATCATCCACAATCACACTATCAAGTTTTGCCTGATTGACTAGAAGTTTTTCGCCCATGATCTGCTCCAGAAAATTGCATTTGACCTCCTCAGGCAGATAGCCGCGACGTTCCTCTTCATACTTAAACTTGAGTTCGACATCAGAAAGTAGAATGATTTCATCACCCACTTTCGACACGACATAATCTACGAGTTGTCGGTCTTGTGCGATAAGCTGAAGACTAGCCAGTGTAAGTAGAAGAGTTATTATCGATTTCATCAATACAGTTTTATGTTGTCCCTGGACGATGCACGGTCATAGAGATCCTCTTGCAGGTCGCCCAGTAGCGCTATTTTTCGCTTATGTAATATCACTTTTGCCGCTTGTTCCCGAATAAAGGTTAACGGTGCTATTTCCTTTTTGTCCCTGACATCCAGGATTTTAAGAAAATAATAATAATCGTCATTTGTGAGTTGAAAGACTTCGTTGTTGCGGATAGCGTTCTCATTGATCGCTCCCGCAGGCATCTCCTGAGATATCAAGTCGAGCTTATACCAAATGCTGTCACTGAGGTAGTATGTACTTGCATATTGATTGCATAAGTTCACCAGCTTGGTAAAGTCTTTCTCTTTGTCACCTTTCCATAGCTTCTCGCATTCCTTCACCACTTTTTCGTCTACATCCTGCGGCAATTTTATCATATGACATCGGATGATCACTGACTCAAGAAGGTATTGAGATTTATTCTCCTCGTAGTATGCTTCCAGCTCAGCATCATTGATCACTGTGTCCAGGAGGGTCTCAACAATTGATTTCTCATACTGGTGCATGATTAATGAAGACTTATAGTCATCGACCAGGCGGTCAATTTCCAGGTCAGCTGGAATATTCTTTTCGGCTTCGTGCATCATCACCATTTTCTTGATCCACCGTTCTATATAGGCGTTTCGGATAAGTACACTGTCTTCCGGTGTGGCAGATTCAGGTATCAGGGCGTCTACTTCAGAACGATGCAGTCTTTTGTCAAAAACCTGTGCCACCAAGGGATCATCGGCCACCAATGAAAATTGGCAACTGCCAAGTGCAAACAGGGTTAATATGACGATAAGTCGATACAATATCCCGTTAAGATTTTATGATCGATGATAACACCTCCTCATTCACCTTCACTTCATACATATCCTTTAGGCTGGCCACCCATTCTTTCTCGAGGAAGTCCTGGTAATCAGCTATCACATACCCTCTGGCTTCCTCCAGAGACTTACGCGTAGGTGCTATAATTTCTGACACTTTCTTGATCATTGTGACATCTCGTCCAGCGGGCTTGTAGGGCTCAGCCACAGAATTTTCCATCCATTGCAGATCGGGGTCCAGTTCTTCGCGATCAATGATCTCGCTTTGTACTCTGACAGACTCACTTTTTTTATTGAATTTCTTGATGAGTTGCTGTCCGGATTTGGTCTTCACCTGATTCATGACTTTTTGTACCACTGCTGGATCCTGATCGGTGATCGTGATGGTTTCTACGAGGGCTCTTTCGGGCCACATATAATCATCCCGGTGCTCTTTAAAGTATTCCCGCAGACCCGTTGTATCATTAGATGCACGGTCCCATACACTCATTTTCGTGGCTTCGAAGAGCAGTATCCCTTCAGAGTACTCGCGCATCAACGCCTTAAATTCAGGGTATTTCTCCTCAAGCTGGGATTCTTCGTGTTCTTTAAGTGATGCCTCCAAAAAAGAACCATACAGTTCATCAAGTGCTTTTGGCACAGGAGTGTTTTGATTTAGACGCAGTCGGAGCGCTGCATTTTTTGACAGGTATTGCAGGAATTTAGAAACCTGGACGGGTTCGCCCTGAAGTGTAAAAAGGGTCTGATTGTCATAGCTCTCCGGTGCTTTCCAACGGTAAGTGAGAAAATCTTCTCCCACTTCGGCCAGAAATTGATCCCGGTTCCAGTCCATTTCTTCAAAATCGTTTTCATCCTTTATCCTGTCCAGCATGGCCTCCTCAGCAATTTGAAACCGGCTATCCGATTTTATTTTTGCCTCAAGGGATCGTTCCATTTCCTCAAAACTACCGACCGGCTTATGACTAAGTCGCTTGATGATATGCCAACCGATCTTGGTCTGTATCGGCTCACTGATGTCTCCATCTTCCTTCAGGCGAAAGGCGGTATTTTCAAACAAGGCATCGTATTTATTGATACCGAAGAAGCCCAGATATCCTCCCCGTGGTGCGGTGGCCTTGTCCTCTGATCGGTTGCGAGCTACTTCGGCAAAATCAGCACCATTGCGCAGCTCATCATAAATCTCGTAGATAATAGATCTTGCATTCTTGTTACTCCCGTTCCGAATCAGAATCTGAGCTACCTCGACCTCGCCTCGGGCGGGTCGTTTGCCATTCTGAATCACCACATGATATCCCAGGGGCGTTTTGATAGGCCTTGAATATGTCCGGGATGGCAATGTGTAAATTGCGGTTTCTAGCTCATAGAATCCATCAGGAAGCATAGCTGTGACATACCCCACCCGTCCATTATTCGTACGAACTGTTGGGTCCTCTGACACCTCCCTGGCTACGGTCTCAAAATCCTCACCACCACGTA
>JAUILM010000402.1 GCA_030432855.1 Bacteroidia bacterium | reverse complement strand
TCGTTAAAAGCAGCGCATCGCTTCTACTGTAATTCTGAAATGGGCAATGCCCATGATGCAATGGCGGATGTAGAAGCCACTATTGCCGTACTGAGAGGGCAATTAGATCGTTATAAAGATCAGGATTTGGTGGACGAAGAAGGTATCCTGGAAGCACCCGTACGAAATGATATGCATGCTCTGCATGAATTTACCACTGATCCAAAAATGTTGGATGTGACCCAAAAGCTAAAATACAACAGGCAAGGTCAGATCGTTTTCAATTTTGGCAGGTATCAGGGACAAGTCGTGGATGAAGTACTGCAAAAGGATAAGGACTATTATCACTGGATTATGAAAAAGGAATTTTCGGTTCAGGTGAAGACCATTGTAAAAAAGATAATGGCTGACTGTGAAAAGGAGTAGGTGGATATCTATTATACACTTAGTAATCATCGGTGTCCTGCTAGCGGGATGCTATGAAAACCAGGAAGGATGCCTGGACCTTTTCGCTAGCAATTTTGATGTGGACGCTGACGATGACTGCTGTCCTGATCCGGAGAATTGTTGTTGTGAATATCCCGACTTGCAACTAACCATCGCTCATCAACTTGACAGCGCTTCTCTCCAACTGGGACAACCCTACCAAACCAATTCCGGCCATACATATATTATCACAGAATTATCTTTTTTACTTTCTGATTTTGCCCTTCGGTCAGGTAGTACCTGGGTGGGTATCCGAGACACTATTAGACTGGAGGATCAATTGAGACCCGATGATGCTGTCAGGATAAGTCGTAGTTCATTTCGATTTACGGTGGGTCCCTTCTTACCTCCCGGAAGTTTTGATCAGGTACGGTTTATTTGTGGTCTTACAGAGACTGAAGCCAATACTTCACCTTCACAATTTGAATCGGGGCATGCCTTATCCAGTAGCTCTGACCTTTGGGATGAATCAGACGGGTATCAAATGTTTCGAGTGGGTATGATACCTGACACAACTACTATGGATACCATTCAATTACAGATTCCTGCTTATCCTTCTATACCTTTCACCCTCGACATCGACGAGGAAAAAACCATAGGTAGCGACCTAAATATATCAATATCAGTTAATTACAATCTATGGTTTGACTCACTGAATCCAGATACCGACCTGATATCAGAAATGGAAGCCAAAATAGCAGAAGGCATAAAATCTTCTTTTTCCTATCTGCCCTAGTATTCACATCCAGACACCTCCTCCAGGCTTAATTAGCCGTAAAACATAACACATTTAAACATATATAATTTATTTATATGTAACAATGGCGGTTTTTTGTACTTGCAAAATGCATGATATGGCTGCAAATTTACATACGTAACTAGAAAGAGTTTTGGTAACTCGGGGATCAAAGAAATATCGTTTTTGGATATGTTCATGGGATTATAATTTGTTGGACGAGTCGTGCATGGTCACTCAGCACGACTCGTTTCTATTTTAGTCCACCTCCCGCATCCCATTATTCTCAAATCCGGCCACAAATAGATAGATTCCAGCCATCATAAGGCGAGGAAAAAAGACAGTACGATCAATAAACGTTACGACTCTTATAGAAGGCAGATGGTATGACTACGAGCCCCTTGTGCTCCAATGACCAATGATTGTTCGATATCTGCCGTTTTAGAGGGACCGGCGATGAAAACTCCAAAACCAATATTCTTCAGATTGATCTCCTTATAAGCCTCATGCATATTGGACCGGATCGATGACTTCTCCAGTAACACCACCAGATGTTCGCAAATAAAGGGTAGTATCCGTGGATTCATAGACTCAGTTGACACCCAAACTGCTCCGTTTTCCGCTACTCCGAGTTCAGCATGTAGGATAGCCAGATCAATCCCCTGATGATCGACAGGTGCTGCACCTTCCCTCAATTGAAATGTAGAAGGGATCTGATCCACCAGTGAATAGACTGGACCTATATCAGGAAAATTTGCCTTTATCACCTCCTGTAGTTGGTCTGGATCATCAATGTGCACAACTTTTGATCCATTTGCTGCGGCCACCTCACCAAATCCAAAAACTATATTGGACATGGGTGACTCAAAATCCGGAATAGCAGGTATATCCGAACTTTCCGGTCTATGCTTACGAATACTCTCCAGGATAGACTTCCTTGCATCAGTTGATTCCATCACTTTCGGTTTTTTCGATACCAATCTCTAAAGGATTCACCCGGCACTTCCGGTAGCTCTCTTTTTTTAGCCCAGGCATTAAATCTGTTGTGTGTCATAAACCGAGGCATCCATTTGAGCGCCCAGCGCATCAAAGCAGATGCTCTTTTATACTTTTTGGCTGATGACAAGACATTTCCGGCTACCGACAGTCCGGTCTCTTTAGTCTTATCGAGGTAGTCTTCTTCATATACTTTCTGTCGCCATTTATAGAGCTGTTCATCTATATTGATCTTGGTAGGGCATACCGCTGAGCAGGCACCACAAAGAGTAGATGCGAAAGGAAGTTCCTTATATTTTTCCAGGTTGAAGCCGGGGGTAAGAATGGATCCGATAGGACCAGGAACCGTATATCCATAGCTATAGCCGCCGCTGCGCCGATATACCGGGCAGCTATTCATGCAGGCACCACAGCGTATACATTTCAAAGCATTTCTAAAAGTGTCCCTCCCCAAATGCTTGCTTCTGCCGTTATCCACGATTACAATATGCATTTCGCCCCCTTCCTTAGGCTTTTGATGATGCGAAGAGTAAATCGTAATCGGTTGTCCGGTCGCACTACGCGCTAATAATCGGAGAAACACCCCCAGATCCTGCTGGCGAGGTATGATTTTTTCAATCCCCATACAATGGATTTGGAGGGGTACCATATGGGCTCCCATATCAGCATTTCCCTCATTGGTACAGACTACCACACCACCGGTTTCTGCCACAGCAAAATTGACCCCGGTCAGTGCTGCATCGCAGTTTAAAAATTTCTCCCTTAGGTGCTGTCTGGCTACCTCTGTGAGATACTGAGGGTCTGTTGCCCCGGCCTCTGACTGGAGCTGATCATGAAACAACTCTCCGACTTCTTCTTTCTTTATATGAATGGCCGGAGCTACAATGTGACTTGGGCCTTCATCACGCATCTGAATGATTCGCTCTCCCAGGTCGGTATCTACCACTTCGATACCCCGAGCCTCCAGGTGTGGATTTAGATGACACTCTTCGGTGAGCATAGACTTGCTCTTCACCAGCAATTTGACCTTGTGCCGCTCGAGGATGGAAGTGACAATCCTGTTGTGGCTTTCTGCGTCCACTGCCCAATGTACCTGAACCCCATTCGCCTGTGCGTTCTTTTCGAACTGCTCCAGGTATTGGTCCAGATTACCAAGTACATTATTCTTAATGCCAGAGGCCAACGATCGCAGAGTCTCCCACTCGGGTACCAGGGCCGCTCCAACATCCCGCTTTTTCCTTAAGTAGGACACAGAAGCATTATGCCAATCCGTCCTACTTTCATTGGCAATAAATTTGTCGGCTGCCGCTGCGTGATTTATTGACTTTTGACTACCCATCTGTATTTAGTATTTCCACCAGGTGTTTCACCTGAATTGGCCACTTGTTTCTCCGTATCAATCCCTCCATATGCATGAGACAACTCATATCACCGGAAGTTATAAATTCTGCCCCACTGTTGAGATGGTCCCGTACTCTGTCCTTACCCATTTTTGCTGAGACTGCTTCCTCGGCCACAGCAAAGGTCCCACCAAATCCGCAGCACTCATCGGGTCTTTCCAATTGAACCAGCTCAAGATCACTTACCATATGTAGGAGGTGTTCCCACTTCGAATACGGATCAATCATTTGTTCTGTGGATCTGGCTAATTGCAAACCTCTCAATCCATGGCAACTCTGATGTATACCCACCTTATGAGGAAATCTGGCACCTAAAGACTCGATATGGAGCACATCTGTAAGAAAAGCAGTGATGTCGTAAATCGATTCCCGCACCTTTTTTACAACCTCTGTCTGCTCTATGACGTCATAATGGTGGGACACGTGATAGGCACAACTGGCAGAAGGCACCACGATATAATCGTAGGATCCGAAGGTCTCCACAAAATGATGATAAATCGGTTTTGCAGCCTGTTCCATCCCACTGTTGGCCAGCGGCTGTCCACAGCATGTCTGCTCATCCGGATAATCAACTGTGCATCCACATTTTTCAAGGAGCTGTAAAGCAGCTTTCCCCACCTGAGGATAAAATTGGTCTACATAACAGGGGACGAAAAGTGCAACGCGTATCGATTGATGACTCAAACTCTTTGTGATCTCTTGCTAAGAAATAAAAATAAAACACCGCACAGCAACCAGGCAGGCAATGTCAGGAATGACAAAAATACATCCTGTGTCACGGATATAAAATAGAACAGACCAAAACTAATGCCCCAGGCCAAAAACACAGCATGATTAAAGTGTAAACCCGCGTATTCCGCATAGTTCTTTCTGATACCGATTCTTTCAGCAAAGTAATGCTCAAAGACAATCACGGCGCCAACGGGTGCCAGTATAAAGCCATACAATGCTACAAATCCCAAAAGTTTCATGGCAAACGCAGGGAACAGTCCGGCAATTGTAGCCACTGACCCGGCCAGTATCGTCACCCAGAACGTGGAGGCTTTGGGGATGATAGCCTGGAAGGCCAGTCCCGCCCGATATATGGTTGGATTGGCCGTCGTCCACCCCGCAATGATCACTGCGATGATCCCAAAGAAGCCAATCGCATTGTAGGCCAGCGGACCCGGAGCAACGGGAGGCGCCTCACCATTTTCCAACATCACGATGGCTTCCGGAGTCTTCAAATAGGCAGCGTAGAGCAGGCAGGCAGCAATCCAGGCAATGTAGTGACCAACATACATACCGGCAGCAGTGGTCCATCCCACACTGGCGGTTTTTGCATATCGCAATACTGACAGATCCGACATTCCCATATGCATTGCTGCATTACAAAACCAGGACCAGATACAGACATGCCAGAAAGTATACTTGATCTGTCCCGGCATAGGATCGGTACCTTCTCCCCAAATATTCCAAAAGCCCTCCAAGTCTGATACCCCCAATTGATTCAGCGCTACAATACCGCTTGCCAGGAATCCCAGAATGATGAAAGGCGCCATCCAATTAGCGGCTTTGGACACGGCATCATATCCTCTGGCGGCAATCAATGATATGACAGCACCAACCACCAATACGATGATAACCCAGGTGAACGACGTAGGCATTGTATCGGTAAGTTTTGGCATATCCATGTTAAAGGGTACACCCACCGCTGTGGCACTGACCGTAATCATGGCACCTGCCAGAAAACAGAATAACACACCATTTGCCACATTATATACCGTGACCAGCTGTCGACCGCAAATCTTTTCCAATTGATAATAGAGAGTCAGTCGATTCTTCACTGCTATTTCTGCTGTGAGAAATCGCCAGGTTAAAACGGCCATCAGGTTTCCAAGTAACAGCCCTACTAATAGATCGAATGCACTGACACCCGCAGCTAAAAATAATGGACCGATTACAAACTCAGTCCCAGCAGCATGTTCGCCGGCGTACATCCCTAAAAAACTCTTCCAGGACTTAAGGGCAGATGCAGGTACAGGGGTTCTTTCATACTCCTCTTGGGTAGAGGCAAGGGATTCTAATGGTTCATTTGATTGCATGTCCTTTCACCTAATTAGTTTGCAGTTTTTAAGATTGGAATATGGTGGGTTTGTGCTTCTTAAGGTAGTAATTCTTTTTTAGAAACTTCTTCCCGATGGTGACATCTGAAATCACCAAAGCAGCCCCC
>JAUILM010000401.1 GCA_030432855.1 Bacteroidia bacterium | reverse complement strand
TCTCCTTTTCATACCCTATCAGATTAGCAAACCATGGCACAACAGATCTCCAAATCGGCTCCATTACAAAGGTGGGAAAGAACTGAACGGAGGCAATATATAGTAGACAATAGCTAAAGAGGAAAATGAAAGCGAACCGTCGCAATGGAGATGCCTCTACATTTGGGTTTGATATTGACATAATTTGATGTTTTGAGAACTCGCTCAGTACACTATCACATAGCACATCCTGACATTAGTGTTATATTAAGAACGGAATAAAAGCATTTTTCCTGCCCTGGTCTAATTGCATCGCCCTATGAAAAACAGTTTATACCTTACTTATATCCTCCTCATCAGTTGGACCGCCTGCAATGCTCCTCAAGGATCGGTTGGTACCGCAGAAGCTCGCATACAGGTTGCTGAGGGATTTGAAGTCGAACTGGTAGCCGGAAGTGATCTGGTAGACTACCCAATGTTCGCGACGCTGGATGAGTATGGTCGACTTTTCGTCTTTGAATCAATCGGTAATGTCTATGAGGAGACGCAGGAAGCTCTGGACGATCCTCAATTCCGCATCAAACTGCTGGTGGACACCGACGAGGATGGCAAATTTGATAAAGCCACTATTTATGCAGACCAGTTGAGTTTTCCACAAGGTGGAGTCTTCATCGATGGAAGTCTATATGCCTCGTCAGCACCAGATCTTATCAAATTTACCGATACGGATGGTGACGGAGTGGCCGACGAAAAGGAGGTGATCCTGTCCGGTTGGATTCTAAATGTAAATGCCAACAGTCTCATTGGACCTTTTGAGGGACCTGATGGATGGCTGTATATGACCAATGCCATCATGGGATTTGACGTGGAGACCAAGGAGGGCGAACGACTCAAGGGTGAAACTGCCCGTATATGGAGAGTGCGACGGGACGGATCTGACCTGGAGTGGATCGCAGCCGGTGGTATGAATAACCCGGTCGAGCTGACCTTCACACCGGCCGGAGAAGTAATCGGCACGGAAACTTTTTATAGCTATCCCGAAGCGGGTCTTAGGGATGCCCTGATTTATTGGATTGACGGGGGTGTATATCCAAAGCCTACCGGTAGTCTGGATCGGGATGGTCTCATCCGTACCGGGTCGCTAATGCCCGCTATCACCCATTATTCTCGACTGGCACCCTCCGGTATATGGCGTTATCAAAACGACAAATTGGGATCCGATTATCAGGACAATTTATTTACCGCCCAATTCAATACCCATCGCATTGTTCGCCATAAGTTACTGCGTGATGGTGCCGGATTTACCACAGAAGATGAAACATTCCTGTGGTCAGATGACACAGACTTCCACCCGACAGATGTACTGGAATCAGGTGATGGAAGCCTGTTAGTCGTAGAAACCGGCGGATGGTTTATCAAGGGATGTCCCCTATCTCAGGTGAGTAAACCCGAGCTTAAAGGGGCTATATACCGGGTAAAGCGAACTGAGGCAGTAGCGGTGGTCGAGGACCCCTATGGGCAAGGCATTGATTGGGATGCATTGTCAGCCTCCGATGTTGTAGATTATCTGGCGGATGATCGACCCTTTGTACGATTACTTGCCCAACACAGTCTGGAAAGCAAAGAAACTGGTGACGTTATCACTGCCATTGATCAATGGATTGACAGCAATCCCTCGGAGAAAAATCAACTCCAGGCCATATTTGCACTGTACCGGACAGGTAGCGAGGAAGCGCTGGAAAAGGTCAATGCCTTTCTCTCTTCTGAAAGAACTGCCGTCAAAATAGCTGCCGCACATGTGCTGGGGTTGGACGGATACCAACCTGCCATGGAGTCAGTTGCGACACTTTTAAAAGATAATGACCTGGCGGTACGGCGGCAGGCTGCAGTAGCTTTAAATCGTATGGATGCTACAAAGGTGGCAGATGCCCTGCTCAATGCTATGCAGGGCATTACGGATCGATTTGCGGATCATGCCATCATACTTGCATTAATAAACTACGCTCCGGAAAATACGTTGCTGAAGGCGCTACGACATAATGATCCTCAGGTAAAAAGAGCCGCCGTGATATCGCTGGACCAGAAAAATGCCCGAGGCTTGCAAGCCCGACATATTATTCCTTTCCTGGAAAGTAAATCGCCGGAAGTGCAGGAGGCCGGACTTTTTGTAGCGGCGCATCATCCCGAATGGGCTACCGCATTCAATACATTTATTCAGTCTAAGATTCAGAATCCAGAGGACCATGCCCTTATCGAAAACCTGGTAGTTTCCTTGAGTGACCATGAACGAATGCAATCATTTATAGCTAATCAACTAGCTACCGGGAGTGTGGCTACTCAGCGATTTGTGGTTGAGGTCATGCAAAAATTCAACTCCAGGGACTTTCCACCAGCCTGGGTGGAAGCCGTACGGACAAACTTAAAGAGCACCACCGATGCACTGGTTATACAAGATTTGATACAATTGCTACAATTGCGGCAGCTACCTGACATGCAGGCGGAGCTGCAGTCAATTGCTGATAATCAATCACTGGCAGATAATACACGTCTCACTGCCATCACCGCGCTATACAATTGGAAACCCCAGATCAGTGAGGCAGATTTCGATTATATCTACGGACTCATAGATAGCGAGGCTCCCGTGACCATCAAAAAGCAAGCTATTCATGCACTTGAACGCGGAAGGCTGACTGAGGATCAATTGGGCGCACTGGCAAATGACTATCTGGCAAAGGCTGATGGTTATATTCTACCGCAATTGATGCCCATTTTTCGCGGAGGCAAAGATTTGAAAGTTGGGGAGCAGCTGACAAAAGCTCTTTCTGAGACACCAGTGCTTGCCAACTTCTCGGAGGAAGAAATTCGTAGCACCTTTGATTCATTTCCACCTTCGCTGCAACCTGTAGTGGAAGAACTCATCGTGACTTTGAATAAATCAAAAGAGGAGCGCCTCAGCAGGCTCGAAGAGATCGAAAATGCTTTGGCCACCGGTGATATTGACCGCGGACGAGCCATCTTTTTTGGAAAGGCTACCTGCTATACCTGTCATAAGATTGGTCAGGAAGGAGGAGATTTAGGTCCGGACCTTACGTCTATCCGCTCTGATCGCTCGATTCACGACATTATCGAAGCTGTCGTATATCCCAGCGTCAGCTTTGTGCGAGAATACGAAACCTACCAAATCAAAACCAATACCGACACACATATAGGTATCATACGCGAAGAGTCCCCAGATGTAATCGTCCTGGGCATTGCTCCAGAGACATCCATTCGCATTGCCAAATCAGAAGTGGTGGAAATTACACAAACTGATGTCTCATTGATGCCACAAGGCCTGGACCGTATCCTCACTGAGCAGGAACTATCAGATTTGATGATATTTCTGCTCTTACAGGATCAGCAATATGTGCGTATCAAAGACATCCTCTAATCTTTACTATCAACGAATAACTATGAATCGTCGCAACTTCTGTAAAAACATGGGATTGGCCGGAATGGCAACTGCTAGCCTACCTTCAGTCTTGCATCCCCGACTCGAGGAAACCTTCAATATGAAGTTCTCGCCCGACTTTGGCATTTTTTCAGCATTGGCCGGTGATGATCCCATAGACCAGATAAAATGGGGCTATGATCAGGGTTTCAGGGCCTGGGAAAATACGGGTCTAAAATTTCGATCGGTGCAAGAGCAGGAAAAGATCAGCAGTACAGTTCAGAATCTTGGAATGGAGTTTGGCCAGTTTGTGGGGACCATGACTTTTGAGAACATCACCTTTGCAGGTACCGACGAGGCACTACGAAAAGGAGTTCTGGACGATATCGAAAAATCCGTGGAGATTGCCCAAAGGATGGGAACCAGATTCGTCCATAATGTACTAGGTGTTGCTCACCCCAAACTTCCCTATGAGTTTCAAATGGCCAATGCGATTGATCTGCTGCGACGGATTGCCGAGATCTATGAGAAGCATGACCTGATCATGGTCATGGAGAGTATGAATGCCAAACACGATCATCCTGGCATGTTTTTACGCACTATTCCACAAGCATATGCTCTGGCAAAAGCGGTAAATCATCCTAGTGTAAAGGTGCTTTTCGATTTCTATCATGTCCAAATTGAAGAAGGCAATGTGTTGCCCACACTGGACCTTGCCTGGGATGAGATTGCCTATATTCAGATGGGAGACACACCCGGACGCGACGAACCAACTTCCGGAGAAATTAATTTTTGGAATGCCTTGCAACACGTCCATGACAAGGGATATCGCGGATTTGTCGGCCTGGAACATGGCACCTCATTGCCTGGAAAAGAAGGAGCTCAAAAAGCATTGGAAGCGTATCGATCCGTAGATCCTAAATAGCAGAACCTGGTATCAGGTACCTACCAGTTACGTCTGAATGACTTAAACATGGGAAGATAACGGGTGAATTTTCCTATCATAGGTTTATGAACCGACTGCTGATATTCTTCTTTCCGCTGTACATTTCTTGCTCAACATCTGCAGATATTGATATAGAGCGTCCAAATATCCTCTTTATCATGTCGGATGATCACACCTCCCAGGCCTGGGGCATCTACGACGAGATCTTTAAGGATTATGCCAGGACTCCCAACATCCGCCGATTGGCTGGCGAAGGGGCAACGCTTACCCGGGTCTTCTGCACCAACTCTATTTGCGTACCCAGTCGTGCCTCGATTATGACGGGCAGGTACAGTCATCAAAATGGAATATACACCTTAAGTGAAGGCTTGCATCCTGACAGTAATAATGTGGCAAAAGAGCTTCAAAAAGGAGGCTATCAGACCGCACTGGTCGGAAAATGGCATCTCAAGCAAAAACCCGCGGGGTTTGATTATTATGAAGTACTGCCTGGTCAGGGACGCTACAACAATCCCATCCTCCGGGACAGGAGTAATTGGCCCGATGGCAAAGAGTTTCAGGGATTTTCCAGCGATGTAATTGGTGACCTGGCCGTGGATTGGTTGGACCAACGAAATAAGGAAGAGCCATTCTTCCTAATGTGCCATTTCAAGGCAACACACGAACCGTTTGACTATCCGGCTCGATACGACTCGATGTATGCTGATGTAACTATGCCTGAGCCTGCATCGCTGTACGATTTCGGGGAAGAGACTAATGGCAGGACCTTTATTGGACAGAAACTGGATATCCTGGGCAACCGCTATACCCGTGATACCTCGGGCGAGCGATATCCCGGCATGCCTTTTAGTCTCGAAGGATTGGACAGAAGACAAGCGCGGTCGAAGGTCTATCAAAAGTTTGTGAAAGACTTTCTACGTAGTGGTGCTGCCATAGATGACAACATCGGTAAGCTGCTGGACCACCTGGATCAGGAAGGTCTGCGAGAAAATACGGTAGTCATCTATTGTGCGGATCAGGGATATTTCCTCGGAGAACATGGCTTTTTTGATAAGCGAATGATCTACGAAGAAGCCATTCAAATGCCATTCATCATCCGATATCCAGCAGAAATTGAGGCTGGTCTTACAAATCATGACATGATATTAAATCTGGATTTCCCGTCGCTATTTCTTGACTATGGTGGGGTTTCCATTCCTTCCTATATGAAAGGGGTCAGTTTTAGAGACAACCTCAAAGGAAACACGCCTGCCGACTGGAGAAATGATCTGTACTACCGATACTGGCTCCACCTGGAAGTTCGCCCGGCTCATCTCGGCATTCGAAACGATCGCTACAAACTCGCCTTATTTTATGGTCATCCACTAGACATGCCGGGTTCGGATAGCACGCCTACCCTTCCCGCCTGGGAATTTTATGACCTGGAGAAAGATCCCCATGAGGGACACAATGCATATGGCGAGGCA